>CAZGNQ010000001.1:0-39866 GCA_964527285.1 uncultured Hyphomicrobiales bacterium
CGTATCGATCTGGATGGCCGTGCCCACCGGCGCGAACTCGATATAGGCCTCATCAAGAACAATCAGCGTCTCCGGCGGGATGGCGTCCACGAACCGCTGCACCGCCTGCGCGTCATGGCAGGCACCTGACGGATTGTCCGGGTTGGAGAGATAAACAAGCGCCGGGCGCTCGCGCTGCGCCGCTTCGGCGAGCCCCTCCAGATCCGGTGCGTCAGCGCGATAGGGCACACTCACCACGCGCCCCGCCTGAGCTGCCACATGGTAGAGGAAGGTCGGATAAGCGCCGAGCGACGCCACGACTGTGTCGCCTGGGGAGAGAAAAAGCCGGCAGAGCGTCCCAAGCAGCCCATCGATGCCGCCGCCAACGGCGATTTCGTCGACCGTGACGCCAATGTGCGCGGCAAGCGCGGTGCGCAGGTCATAATTCTCCGGATCGCCGTAGGCCCACACGTCGCTGGCCGCTTCGCGCATGGCGTCTATCGCGCGGGGGGATGGGCCGAACACACTTTCATTCGCACCGAGACGCGCGCGGAATGCCCGGCCCTGAGCGCGGGCAATGGCTTCCGGCCCGACGAACGGGGTCGTGTCCGGCAGGCTGTCCATGTGGGAGGTCAGTTGCGGGATCGGGCTGGGCGATCGTTCGTGCGTCATGGTTTTTGCCTTTCAGGGTCCGGCCACCACCGGCCTGCAAGTGTCCGCAATGGCCCCAGCGCCCGGTCGCGCCCCATCATCACCGACCCATGCCTGGGCCGGAGCTGTCTGTGTTGACCTACCCCTGGATCTATCCCTGGACCTACCCCCGGGGGCCAGTGGCTGGGTCTCCCCACCGGGGCCTGTGGCTAGGCCCCGGAGCTTGGCTCGACCCACGTTACTCCGCCAGGGCCTCGCCAGCCGCTACCGGGTCCACGGGCTCGTCAATCAACCAATAGCCCTCCGCTTCGGTGGGCGGCAAGGCATCGCGACGCCGCTCGGCCTGCGCCTTCAGATCGGACAGCGCGCCCATGTAATCCTCCGTCAGGCCGGGCTCCTTTACGGCCAGCTCCGATGGATACAACGGAACGCTTGCGCTGATGGCATTCACGTTGCGCGCTTCTGACCGGGCGGAGAACCAAGCCGGTGTCCCAAGTGACAGGGCACTGATCGCCACGGCCAGCAGCGCAGCACCACGCAAAGAGAGGTGCGTTGCAAGGCGCAGGTGAAAATGAAGCTGGACGGCCGCCACGACGATGCCGGCTGCCAGGATCACCATGCTCGCGGTGGCACCGGGGAGTGCAAACGCGTAGCGGGCGAGATCAAAACCGCCGTCGGCTGCGCTGAAGACGAGGGAGCCAACGACGAGGATCAGGGCGTGGCCCAGCCAGTGCCACCGCCCCTTGATGATGCGCGACAGGAGCGCCCAGGCGCCGACCCAGATGAGCAGACCGGCACCCAACAGCCCCACATCAGCAACAACATCCGCCAGAAAATCATCCGGCACGGTCAGCCATGTCCGGTAGACCATCTCGCCCACCGCGGCCGCCAACGCGAAGACGAGCAACACGCCCGTCCAACGGCCGGAAAAGCCCCCGGGACCGAACGGCTCCTTCATGGGCCTCTCGGCTGCGATCGGCTTGCGCGACGAGCGCACCCGGACCCGCGTCTGGCCAACCTGGAAACTGTCCTTCGGCAACATCACAAGGTCACCGCCGCGGTGGCGACGGCCTGCAATGACGGTGCCGTTGCGCGTGTCCAGGTCGCGGACCTCAACACCGCCGATATCATCGACGTGGATTTCTGCGTGCTGTCCAGCGAGATGCGGATCGTCGATGACGACGTGCGCCAGCACATCGCGCCCCAGCGTGATCGGGCCGTTGTGCACGTCCATGTCGATCACATCGCGCACGACGGTGCGCCCGCCCGCGTCGGCGCACTCCACCAGAACCCTGTGCGTGCTCATTGGGTCCACTCCAGTGCCCCGAGGTAGCGGCGGATGAAGTCGTGCCCGCCCTCAAAGCCGATGGCATACAGGTCAAGCTGACTGACGAGGGCCACCCGTGGGCGGTCGAGGCTCACCACGCGGACCGAAAAATCAAACAGACCGGTGAGCTTGCGATAGGCCCGCGCGCAAGTCACCACATCGGCGGAAAATCCCTTGAGTGCCAACTGGCCGCGCTTGCACGCATAGGGCCCCACGTGACGCCGCTGGCCGAACCGCCCTGCCATGCCCGTCATGGAGGACAACTGCCGGTAGAACCGCCAGGCATCCAGCTTCTGGGTGCTGAGCACGGTATGATTGTAGCTGACGTCGCCGCCGGACAGACCGTTTCGGACATAAACGCCGGCCTTGGCTGAACAGGCGATCCGCGTGGTGCGGCTTGGCTGATCGTCCTCCACATCGCCATCGGCGTTGCAGTCAATAAACGAGGCCAACCGGGCCGGGAGCCGATATCCCAGCGTCAGCTCCGTGGTCAGTGGACCGGTGAGGCGTGCCATCAGGTCGGCACCATGGGCGCCCATCTGTCCGGCCACAGCGGCCTGCAACGCCACCGGCGCAGGCGGCGCGTCGGGTGCCCTTGCGATGAGCGCGGCCACTTTTTCAGAAGGCACGAGAAAGCTCACCAACTGGCTGAAGACATAAGCTGAGACGTTGACGCCAATAATGTCGCCACGGGCGTCAACGGCAGGCCCGCCTGACATGCCGCCGTTGAGCGCGCCGGAATAGTGGATGCGCCGCGTGAAGGCGTCCTCGACATCGCCGTTCGACACGCCCTGTGTGATCGTCAGACCGAGATCGAGCGGATAGCCAACGGCGAACGCCTGAATACCCTTGCGCGACGGCCCTGTCGCAAGGGTCAGCGGCTCCGGCGCGTGCCCCGAGGCGCGGACGAGGGCGAGATCATTGGCAACGTCGATCGCAAGCACATCAATCGCGCCGGTCTTGTTCTCGGGCGTGCGATACTCAAGCCGATACTTGTCGGGCTCATGAACCCACTCCGCCACGACGTGGTAGTTGGTGGCAAACAGACCGCCCTCACCCACTGCAAAGCCGGTGCCGTGGAACGCCTCGCCGGTGTTGGCACCGAAAAAGCCCTTCACCTGGATGATCGCCGGCCGCACCTGCTGGAGCACGCGGCGCGCGATGTCGGACGGTGCCGCGGCAACGTCCGGTTCAAGGCCCGCGTTGCCATTCAGATCGGCCCGCGCGATGCCACCCGCGGCAACGACGGACAAAAGCAGCGCTATGGCAATGCCGCTGCACGATGTCATGATGCCCAATGCTGAGCGATTTTGCGCCACGTCATCTCCCCCGCGCGACCGCTTGAACTCACACGCGCGCCCATCACTGGCAGCCAACCGTTGCTCTGGCGTGGCTGTGTCATGGCTCCAAAGTGTCCCAGCGTTCAATGCGCACATTCGCGGCGCACGCCGCCAGCGTAACCACGCCAGGGCAACCACGTCAGGGCGACCACATCAGGCCAACACAGCTCGGCCAACAAAGCTCGACCGACAGATGGGTCAGCCACGCCCTTCTTCCACCGCGTGGCATGCCACCTTCGCGCCGTTGGGAGCAGCCATCAGGCTTGGCACCTCGCGCCGGCACCTGTCGTTGGCGAGCGGGCAACGGCCGTGGAATGCACACCCCGGCGGCAGGTTCACCGGCGACGGTACGTCTCCCGGTTGGCGTTGCACGCGCGGCGGGCTGGCGTCCATGCGCGGGATCGCATCGAGCAGCACACGGGTGTAGGGGTGTTGAGGCGCTGCAAAAAGTGCCTCGCGATCCGCAACTTCGCAGATGCGCCCGAGGTACATGACCGCAACGCGGCTTGCGATGTGCTCCACGACTGCAAGGTCATGGGTGATGAACAGATATGTGAGGCCGCGTTCCGCCTTGGCGGCCATCATCACGTTGAGGACCTGCGCCTGGATCGAGACATCAAGGGCGGAAATCGGCTCATCTGCCACGATGAATTCCGGCTCGACCATAAGCGCGCGCGCGATGGAAATGCGCTGGCGTTGGCCGCCGGAAAACTCGTGCGGATACCGTTTCAGCCAAGCCGGGTCGTTGCCCACGGACATCATGACCCGCTCCACGGTCTCGCGCACGGCTGCGTCCGCAAGCTCTGGCCTGTGGAAGCGCAGGGGCTCCTCCAGGATCTTCGCCACCGTCATGCGCGGGTTGAGCGACGCATAGGGGTTCTGAAACACCATCTGCATGCGCCGGCGGAACGGCTTGCGCGCTGATGCAGAAAGATTGTCGATCCGCACACCGTTAAACGTGATGGCCCCCTCGGTGGGCGTCAGCAGTCCCATCACGATCCGCCCGAGCGTGGTCTTTCCGCAACCGCTCTCTCCGACGACGCAAAAGGCTTCGCCGTGGCGGATCGTGAGATCCACCGTGTTGAGCGCATGGACCTTGGGTCGCTCAGAGGAGAAAAAGCCCGATGGCAGGGGGAAGTGTTTGACAACCCCGCGCGCGTCGAGAAGGGCGTGGTCCGCTGCCGCCGGCCCGTTGGCCGTGGGGAGGGTTGCCGCAGCCCCATCCGGGCTGGCGATCGCCTGCTTCACCATTCGACTGGCTCCTGCGCACGGGGCATCCCATCGCCACTGCCGGGCGTTGCCTCGGCCGCGATCCGCTCAGCATGGTGACACGCCGCACGGTGTCCCGCGCCAAGGAGACGCAGCGGTGGGATATCAGTCCGGCAATGGTCGTCGGCATGGGGACAGCGCGGCCAGAACGCACAGCCACTCGGCAATGCGCCCAAGCTGGGCATCGCGCCAGGGATTTGAGCAAGCGGGGCACCGGGCGCATTGTTTTGCGGCAGTGCACGCAGCAGGCCCCGCGTGTAGGGGTGGCGCGGCGCACGCAACACCTGGGCCGTCGGGCCGGCCTCGGCCACCGTGCCGGCATAAAGCACGATGAGGTCCTGGGTGACTTGGCTGACGACAGCCAGATCGTGGGTGATCAGGATGAGCCCCATCTGCCGGCGCGCGCACAGATCAAGCAGCAGGGCCAGGATTTCGGCCTGGATGGTGACATCAAGGGCCGTTGTTGGTTCGTCGGCAATGATGATGGCCGGATCGGTCAGCAGTGCGATGGCAATCACCACCCGCTGGCGCAAACCGCCGGATAGTTCATGCGGATAGGCGTCGATGCGCGTCTCGGGAGAAGGTATCGCCACTTCCCTCAGCTTCTCGATCGCACGTTCGCGGGCTTGTGCCGCGCCCACGCCCATGTGCGTGCGCAGCACCTCCGTCATCTGCGCCCCGATGGTGAGCACCGGATTGAGCGTCATCATCGGATCCTGAAAGATCATCGCAATGCGATTGCCGCGCACGTGACGCAGATGGCGCTGATGGGCCTTGGTGAGGTCCGTGCCTTCGAACACGACCGATCCGCCGGAGATGCGCCCGGGTTCACTCACAAGGTTGAGCACGGCGAAGGCCGCCATGGATTTGCCCGCGCCGCTCTCGCCGACGAAACCAAGGCGTTGGCCTGCGGCGAGGTCGAAACTCAAGCCGCGCAGCGCATAGAGCGGCCCGGCCGGCGAGGGGAAGGTGACGTCCATGTCCCTCACCGACAGGATCGGCTGGCGGCTGGCGGCATCTGGAGCGGGCGCAGGGTTGCGCCTGGACGAAACGGGCATGGCGCCGTGCTCCCTCAGCGTCTGGAATAGAGCCGGGGATTGAGCGCGTCGCGCAGCCAATCACCCAGGAGATTGATGGCCAGGATCAGGACGATAAGCACAACGCTTGGAATGATTGTGATCCACCACGACCCGGAAAAGATGAACTCAAAGCCCGAGCGGATCAGCGAGCCCAGCGAGGGCTGGGTCACCGGCATGCCGAGCCCCAGGAAGCTGAGGGACGCCTCGGTGATGATCGCTTCGGCGATTTGTACCGTCGAGATCACCAGAACGGGCGAGAGGGTGTTCGGCAGCACATGGCGCAACATCACACGGTGCGCTGGCAGCCCGATGACCCGTGCGGCATCCACATACTCCTTGCCGCGCTCGGCCATGACATTGGCGCGCACGGTGCGGGCGTATTGCGGCCATTCTGCAATGCCGATCACGAGGATCAGCATGACGATTGCCAGCTCCTCATAAAGGCGGGCACCAAATGCCGCCTGGAAAACGGCAAGCGCGATAATTGCGACCATCAAGGTGGACAGTGACAACTGGATATCGGCAATCCGCATGATGATCGCATCGGTCCGACCGCCAACATAGCCTGCGATGAGGCCAAGCGAAACGCCGAGAAAAGCCTGCAGGATGACAGCGAAGACCCCGATCAGCAGCGACAGCCCCGTTCCATACATGATGGTGGAGAGCATATCCCGGCCCTGCTGATCGGTGCCGAGCAGAAAGCGCTCATCCCCGCCGTCTTCCCAAACCGGCGGAATTTCGCTGTCCAGAATGTCCAGTTGGGTTTGGTCGTAAGGGTTTTGCGGCGCAAGCACCGGCGCGAGCAGGGCCGAGGCGACGAAAAACACAACGATGGCTGCGCTGACCATGGCCACCCGGTCCGTCAAGAAACGGGCGAGCAACTGCGACCGGCGCAGGCGTGACCAGAAAGACGGCGTCGGCGTTGCGGCCAAGCCTTCCAT
Organism: uncultured Hyphomicrobiales bacterium; assembly: GCA_964527285.1. Lineage (GTDB taxonomy): Bacteria > Pseudomonadota > Alphaproteobacteria > Rhizobiales > CAZGNQ01 > CAZGNQ01. The sequence continues at coordinate 6,587 of CAZGNQ010000001.1, forward strand.
TGCGGCAGCGGCGGCTTTCGGCTGCGCGGTGTCCGCTGGCGTATCCTCCGCCGCGCTCATCGGCCTGTCTCCAGGATGTTCACGGCGGGATTGATCACGGCATAGAGCAGATCAACAAGCGTGTTCGTGACGACGAATATGAGGCCAACAACGATGATATAGGCAATGATCAACGGCGTATCGACACGGTTGATCGCTTCAAGGAACAGAAAGCCCATGCCAGGCCATTGGAAAACGGTTTCGGTTAGAATGGTGTAAGCGATCAACGTTCCAATCTTCACGCCGCCGAGGCTGACCACGGGAATGAGCGTGTTTTTCAGCGCGTGCACGTACCAGATGCGGCGGGGTGCGAGCCCTTTGGCCCAGGCAAAGCGGACATACTCGGACTTCAGCACCTCCATCATTTCAGCGCGGATCAGCCGGATGAAAAGCGGCAGCATGATCGAAGACAGCGCGATTGCCGGAAGCACCAGATGCCGCAGCCCGTCCACCGTCAAAAATCCCGTTTCCCATCCTCCCGGGAGCATCACGGTCTCGCCACGACCGAACGACGGCAACCAGCCAAGCTGGACGGAGAACACATAAATGGCGAAAATCGCCGTGAGGAACACCGGAACGGAAATGCCGACAATCGAAACACCGAGGATCAAGCTCGTCACCCAACTGTTCGGGTGTATGGCAGTGTAAACGCCGAGCGGCACGGACAGCCCGATGATGATGAGCGTGGCGGCGAGAACGAGTTCAAACGTGGCGGGAAACTTATCGAGGATCACGTCAAGAGCGGGGCGCTTGAAAAAGTACGACGTGCCGAGGTCGCCCTGCACGGCATTGCCGAGGAAGCGCGCATATTGCACCAGGAATGGGTCATTCAGCCCGAATTCCTCGCGCAACGCCTCGCGTTCCGCCTCTGAAACGGACTGCCCAACGAGTTCGCGCAGCGGGTCGCCCAGATTGCCCTGAATGGAAAACCCGATGAGGCTGATGACCAGCATAACACCCACCGCCTGAACAATGCGTCGGGCCAGAAAGGCGAGCAGATCGGCGGGTTTCATCAGCCTCCCCTTCGTTGGCCCCTGCAGCGGGCCTCGGCGCCGTTTTGGCTTGGAACATTGCGTGCCGCGCCGATGGGTCCCGGCGTGCGACCGTCGCCTACAAGCCTTTGCCAACGCTTGGCCACTCCGGAACCATCGCTGAGCCGTCCCTGGGGCCAAGCGGTTGATGCGATGGTGGCGCCTCACGCGATGGTGTCGAGTGCGAACAACCTACGTCAACTTGAACGCTGATGCGTATCATGTGTTCAAATCACGTTAAATCGCACGTCTTCCAGGCTTGCGTGCGCGCAGGTGACCTGGGCGCAACTGGCCCTGCTCAGCAACTTTCAGCCTCAGGCGCGTGCGTTCGATCCAGGCCTGGGAGGCCTGCCCGCCGATGGCGTCGGCCAAGGTGTTGCGCCCGTCGCCTTCCATCCAGGCAAGTTCGCTTGCGGTGTGCGCGACAAACCAATCGTTGCGATCAATGGCCTCGACCTCGTCGAAGCCGGCCGCCTCGACGTGACGTGCCGCTGTCTCGATGGCGCTCAACTCGAAATGAAGCGGCCCATCGAGATACGCGCGCATGTCGGGCGTGAGCGCATCTGTGCTTCCGAACCAGTCGCTGAGCGCCAGCCAGCCCCCTGGCCGCAGAACGCGCAGCGCGTCCGCGTAAAAGGCTGCCTTATCGGGGATGTGAATGATGGAATCCTTGGAGAAAACCACATCGAACGCATCGTCGGCGAACGTGAGCGGCCCGGCCAAGACGTGCCGTACATCAATCTGCGCCGCCAGCCCCGCTTCGGCGATCCGCCGCCGCGCCTCCTCGACAACAGGCTGCTCAACATCGATGCTGGTGACCTGAGCCGCGCCGTGCTCGGCCACGAGGCAGATCGCGGGACCGCCAAGCCCTGTGCCAACATCGAGGACGTGCAGGCCGGTGAGATCAGTGCCGCGCACGATTGCAGCCACTTCGCCGGGACCGCCGGGGGAGAGGAAGCCCGCCCCCCATGTCGCCTCCAGCTTGGCGATCATGTCAGGTGTGTATTCCGGGGCTTGCGCCATGGTCTTGGGTCCAAGGGAGGGTCCGGGCGGCGGGTGCAGGTGGTGGGTGGTCCCGGGACAAGAAAGACACGGCGAAGCGCAACGGACACTCCGCCGGTGCGAGCGGACCGGCTTAGAGGACGACCGGCCCCGTTGGGATCGCGTGTCGCGGGGACGACGACCGGCGATCGGTGCGGCGGCTGAACCGTGGTTCAGCCCCAACGCTGCCAGAGCTGCAGCGAGCGTGCAGGCCCTCAGCCCCATCGCAGTGGCGCCCGGCTCTTCACCGGACGCCCATGCGCATCACTCCATGACGAGATCGCCCAGGTAGGGGAAGTTCATCACGTTCAAGACCGGCTCGATGTTCACGCCCTTGCGCGAAGCCCAAGCCAGATCCTGCCAGTGCAGCGGCACGAACGCCGCGTCGTCGTGCATGATCTTCTCGATCTCCTGAAGCACTTTTGCCCGCTCGGCCGTGTCCGTCATGGTCAGCGTCTTGACCGTGAGTTCATCCACCTTCGCGTTCGAGTAATTGCCTGAGTTGTACTGCCCGCGCCCGGTCTCCTTGTTCACGGTCATGGTCAGGAACTCATAGAAGTTGGCGCTGTCCTCGGTGTCGGCGTGCCAGCCGATCATCATGATATCGGCGGCCCGCTCGTCAAACTGCGGCCAGTACTGCGCCTTGGGCATGGTCGTGAGGTCGACCTTGATCTTGATGCGCGACAGCATGGCAGCCGCCGCCTCGCAGATCTTGTCGTCGTTCACGTAACGGTTGTTCGGGCACATCATGGTGACCGACATCCCGTCGCCGTAGCCTGCCTCTTCCATCAGTGCCTGCGCCGCCGCGAGGTCGTAACGCGGCTTCAGGCTTTCGTTGTAGCCAAGATAGCCCTTGGGGCTCATTTGCGCGGCCGGGGTGCCGAAGCCCTTCATGATCTTGGCGACAATGCCTTCATTGTTGATGGCGTGGACGATCGCCTGGCGCACGCGCTTGTCCTTGAAGGCCTCGACCCGGTTCTGGTTGAGCTGCAGGGTGATGATGCGCGTGCCCGTCATCGTGACCAGATTGGTGTCGGCATTGGACTCGATGCGCGCCAGATCCGCCGGTGGCACCGGCGCGATGAAGTCCACACCACCCGACAAAAGCGCTGCAACGCGCGTCGGATCGGACTTGATGGGCGTCATGACGATCTTGCCGACGTTGCCCGGCGAGTTCGTGTCCCAGTAATCGGCAAAGCGCTGGAACTCGACCTTCACGCCCTGCTCGCGCGAGGCGATGGTGAAGGGACCCGTGCAGGAGATGTTCTGCGAGGCAAAGCTGTTGCCGTTTTTGACGATCTCGTCCTTGCCCTCGTAGAACTTTGAATCGAGCGGGAAGATATACGTCGCGTTGTGGAGAACGAGCGGGAAGGGACCGTCCGTCTTGATGTCGACGGTATGGTCGTCGACCTTTTCCATGGCCTTGAACGGGACAAAAATGCCCTTGAAATCGGGGCTCGATTTCAGCCGGTTGAACGTGAAGATCGCGTCGTCGGCCGTCATTTCACGCCCGGAATGGAACTTGACGCCCTGGCGCAGCTTGAAGCGCATCGTGGTCTCGTCCACGCGCTCCCACGCTTGCGCCAGCCGTGCATCGAAGCCCAGGTCCTTGTTCCAGCGCACCAGCGGATCGCAAACCATGTGGGAGAGCTGCAGCATCCCCCCCGACAACTGCTCGTGGATGTCGAGTGTCACTGGATCGGCATCATAGGCGAGGCGGAGTGTCTTGTCCGCCGCCGAAGCCGATCCGAGACCAAGCAGACCGGCCAGCAGGCCAGTTGCAATGGCGCGTGCACCGGCGAAAGCCTCACGTCGCATGCTTTTCTCCTCACATGTCTCGTCAATGAATGGGCCGCACCAGCGCCACGACCGGCGAACCGTCATCGCAGTGGGCGATCGGCCGGTGGACACCGTGGCCCACGAACGGCGCATTGGAAAGAGCTCTTGACCACATGAACACCGGCGCGCCGACCCTGTGCCTGACCGCAGCGACGAGATGGTTGGACGGCGCCGGCGGCCACGCGTTCAGCCCACCGCCGTCCTGGCGCCCTGCCGACCGCGCACACGGCGCGCCGAAGTGCCGCGCGGTTGAGCGGCGTCAGGGGTCGAACGGATGATCCAAATCAAAGTCTGGACCATGCAATGCTCCCACGGTGGGCGCATCGCAGGCGGAAACGCAGGCGACATGAGGGGCACTCGGCCCCCGAAGCGCAGCGGGCACGTGCGGCGTGCAGGCCGGTTGGCCGCAAGCAGGAGACCAAGGCGTCAACTTTTGCTGACGCAAAATTTGACAATTGAAGTTTACATCCAGTCGCGTGACAGCCATGATACCTCCGCCGGAGGTCGTTGCACCGGACGCACGGGACAGGACATCGACCGCACAGGCATACGGCGCTGTGACGCGCTCAAAAGCCGGCTGTCGAATAGACAAGTGTGCAAAGCCTTGGTTTGGAAAGGCCACGGAGAGGGACGAGTGTCCCGAGGGGAGTGATCGGCGATGACGCGGGCCTACGAGGAACATTTCATCAAGGCGCTGGATGCCTTGCACGCCGAGAAGCGCTATCGGGTTTTCGCGGACCTTGAGCGAATCGTCGGCCGGTTCCCCACCGCGCGCCACCACCTCGAAAGCGGTGAGACGCGCGAGGTCACGATCTGGTGCTCCAACGATTACCTTGGGATGGGGCAACATCCCAAAGTCATTGAGGCGATGGCCGAAACAGCGCATCGCTGCGGTGTTGGTGCGGGTGGCACGCGCAATATTTCGGGCACGCACCATGATATCGTGGCGCTCGAGGACGAACTGGCTGACCTGCACGGCAAGTCAGCGGCGCTGGCCTTCACGTCCGGCTTTGTGTCGAACCAGGCTGCGATCTCCACCATCGCCCAGCTCATGCCGGACTGCCTGATCCTGTCGGACCAGTTGAACCACGCCTCCATGATCGAGGGTGTGCGCCGCTCGGGCGCTGCCAAGAAGATCTTCCGCCACAACGATGTGGAGCATCTTGAGCAGTTGCTGCGCGACGCTGGCCGTGACCGCAACAAGATCATCCTGTTTGAAAGCGTCTACTCGATGGACGGCGACGTCGCGCCGATCGAGCGGATTGCCGACCTCGCAGACGAGTACAACGCCTTCACATACATCGACGAGGTTCACGCCGTTGGCATGTATGGCCCGCGCGGCGCTGGCATCTGCGAGCGTGACGGCCTGATGGGCCGGATCGATATCATCGAAGGCACGCTCGCCAAAGCCTTCGGTACACTGGGCGGCTACATCACAGGCCCGCGCTGCGTGGTTGATGCCGTGCGCTCCTACGCGCCGAGCTTCATTTTCACGACCGCCCTGCCGCCGGCCGTCGCAGCCGCGGCGAAGACCGCCATTCAGCACTTGAAAGCATCGGGCACCGAGCGCGAGGCGCAACAGCGCCAGGTCGCGCGCACCAAATCGTCCCTGCGGGCTGCGGGATTGCCGGTGATGCCCTCAGAAACCCATATCGTTCCGATTTGGGTCGGTGATGCTGAACTGTGCAAGGCCGCCAGCGACCGCCTCCTGGACAAGCACCGCATCTACATCCAGCCGATCAACTACCCGACCGTTCCCAAAGGAACAGAACGGCTGCGGATCACGCCAACGCCGTTCCACGATGACGTGCGCGTCGGCGCCCTGACGGAAGCGTTGGGTGAGACGTGGGATCATCTTGCGCTGCCGCGCGGCGAATACGGCGTCGATGACCTCGTTGCCGGCAACCTGTTCGTCGCACAGGGCGGATAGTGCTCAGCCGACCCAGGTGGGATCACCTGGGTTAGAAGCTGCGGCGGTGGACCAAAGTTCTACCGCGCCTTTGCGTAAGCGCTCGTGAATTTGGGCCTGTCAGCCATGCCCCGCCCGCCATGACCGTTGCCGGCGAGGGCGTGAGTTGGAGCTTGAGCCGTCCAGTCCCGAGGTCGTGCGGTCCCGGTGACGTGTCACCTGGAGCGGGAGATTAACAAACGCCACAGGTCGGCACCTGCCCGTTGCTCCGATTCGGGCGGGCACAGCTGCCGTCAACGCCAGCCGGCCGACAGACAGCTAAGACCACATTACATGGTGCATTGCGCTACGGCTGACCGGGCGGTCACCACTGACGGTCGGCCGTTTGCAGTCATGGGGGCGCAAGGCGGCCACCGGGCATGATTGGCCTGTTCGCCCACCCGCACCGTTTTGATCGCAAACGTTAGCCAGTCCCTGCATCGGGCCCTTGCAGCGCGGCCGGCACGCCGCCAGGCTTGCACGCCGGCGGGATCAACTGCCCGGCTGAGAAACGTCCGCAGCCGATCCCCGCGGTGCCGCACCTTCGCCGGCGCCTTGCCAGACACCCTTGTCTTTCAGCGCGGCGGCCACCTCCGGCGGCATGTAGTTCTCGTCGTGCTTGGCAAGCACCTTATCCGCCACGAACACGCCGGCCGAATTGAGCGCGCCCTCCGTCACCACGCCCTGCCCCTCGCGGAAGAGGTCCGGCAGCACACCGCGGTAGGTGACGGGAACAAAACTCTCAGTGTCGGTGACCTGAAAAGTGACCCGCGCGTCCGTGCCCTTCTCAAACGAGTTTTCCGCGACCAACCCGCCCAGACGGAAGCGTTGCCCCGGCTCGATCGCCATCTTCGCCACGTCCGTGGGCGTGCGGAAGAACACAAGCGTATCCTGCAACGCGTAAAGCACGATGCCCAATGCCACCCCGACCACACCAAGACCCACCGCGAGGTAGGTGGCCCGTGTCTTCTTGCGGCTCATATCGTCCTCCCGTAGCGTTTCGCGATTTGGCGCGGCCCCGCGCATCCGGCAGACAGCGGCGCTCATTCGGCGCGCACGCGCCGCTTTGCCGCTGTATCGCAACAGCATGATTTGATTTCCGGCAGAATTGGCGCCGCCAGCTCTGCCATGCAAGGGTTTCTGGCGCAGCGGTCGCGCTTGCCGACACCGCAGCGGGACACGAGCGCGGCCGCCAACCGCCGGAAAACGCGATTTGAGCCCCACCCCAGTGGCGCACCCCATGCCAAAGCGTCGCGGAGATGCTGCCCGATCGTCGACACAGCGCTTATGTACGTCAGGGATGGCGGCGGCTATTAAGTCGCACACGTTCAACGGTACGGCGCCGCTGGCACGAGCACCCGCCCCCGCGCGCGACACCGAACGAGCGACGACCGCACACATCGAGCCACAGACGACGACCCACAACCAACGAGACAGGGACGCCAACGACCGTGACGGACACCACAGCAACAGCCGCCCAGCTCTCAACGTGGGACCGCGTGCTCGGCTGGGCCAACGCGGCCAATTTCATGCGGGTCACAGGCTGGCTGCTGCCGATCCTGACGACCGCAGCCCTCGTCGCCCTGGCAATCGGGCTCTACATGGCGTTTTTCGTCGCGCCGCAGGACTATCAGCAGGGCCAGACCGTGCGCATCATGTTTGTGCACGTGCCGGCGGCATGGCTGTCGATGTTCGCCTACCTGATGATTGCCGTGTCGAGCTTCGGGTTCCTGGTGTTTCGCCACCCGCTTGCGGATGTCTCGGCGACAGCGGCCGCACCACTTGGCGCGGCGTTCACGCTCATCGCGCTCGCCACGGGCTCACTTTGGGGCCGGCCGATGTGGGGCACCTATTGGGAGTGGGACGCCCGCATGACGAGCGTTCTGATCCTCTTCTTTCTCTATCTCGGGCTGATCGCGCTGCGCCGCTCCGCCGGCGACGATGCGCAAGCGTCGAAACTCACTGCGATCCTGGCGCTGGTCGGCGTCGTCATCCTGCCGGTGATCAAGTTTTCCGTCGATTTCTGGAACACACTGCATCAGCCGGCGAGCGTTGCGCGCCTGGACGGCCCGGCAATCCACCCTTCCATTTTGACGCCGCTGCTGGTGATGGCGCTCGCGTCTTTCCTCATCTTCTTCGCCCTGCACATGTTCGCCATGCGCAATGAGATCCGCGAGCGCCGGGTCAAAGCGCTCACGCGGCGCAAGGTCGAGCGGGCGGCACGTGCGGATGCTGAGCATGCCGACGCTGGCAACGCGCCAGCGTGAATGGGCAGCAAGCACCGCACCCCATGCGCACAATGATGCGATGCTGGGGCGCATGAGTGGGGTTTGCACACCCGGGTCCCGTCTGCGCCAGCGCAGCGGAAGCGTTGTGTGAACACAAAAACGCCGCAACCTTACAGATGCATCGCATTCGGCCGTTTCGCTTTACGATTTGTAATGTTCTGACGGCGCTTGATTTTGCGATGTTTCAATGCGCGGGCTGCGGCCCTGCCTGCAAGACACGCGCTCGGCACTTGTGCCGCCCAACGAAACGCACCACTCTGGTGTGTGGCGCAGGTCGTCGAGGCCACCGGCAACGCGTGGCCTTGGCGCCCGCATCACCATCACCCGAGAGGACCACGATGTCAGAAATCGCATCCGCACTCGACCTCGGCGAACATGCCGGCTTCATCTGGGCCTCATATGCGGTCGCCGCCGGCGTGGTGCTCGCCGTTACGGCCACGCTTGTTGTTCAGCGCAACCGCCTGCAAGCCAAGCTCGTCAAGCTGGAGCGAGAGGCCGGTCGTCGGCGTTAAGCCGCGGCGCGCACTGCAAGCACGGGGATCGGCCAGCTGTGGGGCCGTCAGCCCGGCGCCGCGCATGTTGCTTCCGGTGCATTGCAAATGATGTGGGCGTAGGACCCCATCACGCGGCCATCCACCCGCCCCATGCGCGGGCAAGGCGCCCCAAGAGCATCTGTCGCCGTGAACAACGCTGGTAAATGCGCCGTCGGTTGCTCGCCCTGCGGCCCGGCGGCCACCTCGCTGCTGTAGTGGAAAGCATGCCCGCGAAGCTGCCGCGCACCTGGCAGCACACCGTTGTGCTCAAGGGTGCGATAACCGAGCAGGCGACGCGGTGCCTGGAACGTTGTGGCGTGCGGCAGCAGTCCCAGCATGGCGTGGTGCCGGCCGTCGGCATCAATCAGCCCCTTGCCAAGGGCCATGTAGCCGCCGCACTCGCCATAAACGAGCGCACGGCGCGCGGCCGCTGCCCGAACGCCCGCACCCCAGCCGGTCAGATCGTCAAGCGTGGCCGCCAGCCGGCCAGCGTGCAGCTCCGGATAACCGCCCGGCAGGAACACCGCATCGGCCGCATCATCGGGCCCTTGACCAGCCAGCGGGCTGAACGGCATTACCTCCGCGCCCTGAGCCCGCCAGTCGGCGAGCATGTGGGGATAGGCGAAGGCGAACGCTTCGTCTTGGGCAACGGCAATGCGCTGGCCGAGTGGCGCGAGCGGTGCGAACCCCGTTCCAGACGCCGGCGCGGGCGAGGGCGCGGACATGGGCACGGGGATGGGCGAAGGCACACTGGGCGCTTGGCCCATGGCCGCAATGCGCAACAGCGCGTCCAGATCCAGATCCTGGCTCACGCGCTGGCGCGCAACGGCGATCATCTGATCGAGATTTCCGTGCTCGAACGCCTGCACGAGGCCCAGATGGCGCGAGGGCAGTGCGAGCGCAGGATCGGCCCGCACCCCGCCGAGGTATACGCGGTCGGGCACTCCCGCTGTGGCCGGAGGAGACATGGCATCGGCAATCAGACGGGCGTGGCGATCGCTGGCGACCCGGGTGGCGATGACGCCGGCGACGCGCACATCGCTCCGGTAGGTTGCAAAGCCATGGACAAGCGCCGCGACCGACTGGCCCTGGCGCGCGGCGTCCACCACCAGGATCACCGGCAGGCCGAGAAGCGCGGCGAGGTCAGCCGTGCTGCCGATGCCGCTCGCCGCACCGTCAAACAAGCCCATCACGCCCTCGATGATCACAATGTCCGCCGGTGGGGTCGCGCTGTGGACGTTCGCATCGCCTGTGATGTGCGTCTGATCGGCGCCTGACGCCATGGCCTGCGCCCGGGCACGCACCTCCGCCGGCGCCATCGCCCAGGGGTCGAGCGTCATGCAGGGGCTGCCAGCGGCTGCGCTATGAAATTGCGGATCGATGAAATCGGGCCCGGTCTTGGCGCACCGCACCACCAGCCCGCGCGCACGCAGGGCAGCGATCAACCCAAGCGTCGTGACGGTCTTGCCGCTGCCGGAGGCAGGCGCGGCGATGATGACAGCAGGCACGCCGCAGACGGATCCCAGATCGCCAGCCAAGAGCCTCAGCCCAGCCCGTTGTCGCGCAGGCGGTCCACGAACCAGTCGATCCGGCCGCGCAAGTTGGCAACCGGCCCAACCACAACGATGGCCGGCGTCGGCAATGCGCCTGCATCGGCCCGCGCACCCACACAGCCAAGCGTCGCTTCCACCACCTCCTGTGTCGGCAGGGTTGCCCGGCCCACCACCGCGACCGGCGTGTCAGCCGCACGCCCGCCCTCCATGAGCCGGGCTGCGATGACGGAAAGGTTCTTCACCGCCATGTACATGACGATGACGGGCGCTCCTTGCGCGATGGCCGGCCAGTTGACCGCGGATGGAACCGTGCCGTTGGCATCATGGCCGGTGAGGAACGTCACAGCATGGTTGGTGTCGCGATGGGTGACGGGGATGCCCGCATAGGCAAGCCCCCCGATGCCAGCCGAGACGCCGGGGACAATACGATAGGGCACACCGGCGTCAGCCAGCGCCTGGACCTCCTCACCGCCACGCCCGAAAACGAACGGATCGCCTCCCTTCAGGCGCAGCACCCGCAGGCCGTCGCGGGCCAGTTCAATCAGCCGCAACGTGATGTCCCGCTGCAGGGCTGAGGGCTTGCCGCCGCGCTTGCCCGCGTAGTCGAGACGCGCTGAGGCGGGCACCCACTCCAACAGCTTTTCCGAGACGAGCGCGTCATAGACGACCACATCGGCCGTCTGCAGGGCATGGTAGCCCATGAGCGTCAGGAGCCCAGGCGCGCCCGGCCCGGCGCCGACGAGCCAGATGGAGCCCGGCGCAAATGGTGGGAAGCCCGCGCCGTCGAGGCGTGCGAAACCGGTCGTAGCGCCGCGAGAAAGGTCGGCGACCGGCTCTTGAGCGGACAGCAAGGCATCGATGCCGGGCGCTGCGCTGAGGGGCGCCTTCGCCATGCGATGGGCCTTCGAGAGGCCGTCGCTGTTGAGGCCGTCGGTCGCGAGGCCATTGCCCACGAGATCATTCTGCACCAGCCCGTTGCCCGCGAGGCCTTCGGGCTCGCGTTCGTCAGGCATGCAGTCGGGCAAGGGGCGCGTCGCGCTCATTGGCGTTCCATCATTGCTTCGCTGGCACCCGGCTGAGTGCCCAGGTTGCCGCGCCAGATCAACACTGCAAACAGCACGCTGATGGCGAAGGTGTAGGCAGCGAACCACACAGCCTGGCGATCAAAAGCGACACCGGCGTCAATGAGCACGCCCGCAAGGCCGGGACCGGCCGCGGTTGAGAACACCATGACGGCATGTGCCAGCGCCTTGATCGCGCCCAGGTGCCGCGTGCCGTAGAGTTCGGCCCAAAGCGCAGAGTGTATTGTCACGGCTGCGCCAGCCGTCAGCCCCACAAGGCCCATGACAACTGTAATCGCGCCGGGTGTCGTCGCGGATGCCAGGACCAGAAGGCCGGCAGCCATTGGCAACAGGTAGTAGGGAAGGCAAGCCCGCGCATTGAAGCGATCAATGAGCATGCCGAAGACCAGTGAGGCCAACACGGACGTGGCCGCATAGACCCAGTAGCGCTGCGGCAGTTCGGCAAAATCCCATCCTTTGATCTCTGCGATGTGGGCCGGCAGGAAGAAGAGGACGGTGAGCATGAAACCCGGTGCCATGATGCCAGGGATGAGCAGCCAGAAAACCGGGTGACGGATCACCTCGCGGCGCTCCCATTGGCGCGCGTCCATGCCGGCGGGCGTCGCAACGGCCAGCGGTTGCACGCCGGTCGCGCCGGTTCCCTCGCGCACCGTCCGTCCGCTTGGCTGGCGCTCGCGGGACAGCAGAACCCACAGGGCAGGCGCCAGCCCCAACGCCAGTGCGCCTGCCGCAAGGCCCCACGCCTCGCGCCAGCCCAGCGCTGCGATCACGGCGATTGCAATGAGCGGCGCCAGCGCCTCGCCCGTCGGATAGCCGAACGATGCGATGGCCAACGCACGCCCCCTGGTTGCGTCGAAGGACCGCGCCATTACGGTCTGTGAAATGTGGCTCAACATGCCTTGGCCGAGCAGCCGCAGCCCATAGATCAGCACAAGCAGCATCAGCCAGTGGGCAACGCCGGCCATGGCAAGGCACACCGCCGCCAGCGCCAGCACGGTGCAGCAGGCCAGCGGGCGCGGGTCCACCCTGTCGGCGAGGCGCCCGAGCTGAATGATGGTCAGCGCACTGGCGAGTGTGGCCAGCATGTAGATCGTGCCGAAACCGCCATGGCTAAGGCCAAAGGTGGCACGCAGCGGATCGGAAAACAGGGCAATAAAGAAGGTCTGGCCAAAGCTGGAGCCAAGCGCCATCAGGAAGCCTGCCGCCAGCCAGCGGGCATTGTCGCGCGCAAAAGCGAGTGTGTTCATGCGTGCCGCTGGCCTTAACGGAGGTGGTGCGGCGCAGCAGCCTGCGGACGCGTCAGAACCGCCTGATGCCCTGCGCGGCACGACTGCGCAATCGCCACGATGAGCCACCAAGCGGCACCGCACCACGACAACGGGACGCGATGGAGAAAAACAGCACCGCGCCAGCGCATTCCCCGCGCAAACCGTCCGGTCCGTTGCGGCGCGGCTGGACGACGGGCGCCTGCGCCACCGCGGCGACCCGAGCAGCGTTGGAGCACCTGGCCACGGGGCACTTCCCCGACCCTGTGACGATCACGCTGCCCAAAGGTGAGACACCGTCATTTGCGCTCGCCTGCGAAGCCGCCGGCATCGACGATGCGGGCAGGGCCTGGTCATACGCGGGCGTGATCAAGGATGCAGGCGACGATCCGGACGTGACCCACGGCGCACTCATCTGTGCGCGCGTGCGCGCAGCACCGCAAGGCCACGGCGTTGTGTTTCGCGCGGGCGACGGCGTTGGCATGGTGACGAAACCGGGCCTGCCGATCCCGCCCGGCGAGCCGGCCATCAATCCGGTTCCGCGCGCCATGATGCGCGAGGTGGTCGAGGTCTGCGCGCAAGCCTATGGCGCACCGCGCGACGTGGAGATCACCATTTCCGTTCCTGATGGTGCAACCCTGGCTGCAAAAACCTGGAACCCGCGGCTCGGCATTGAAGGGGGCCTGTCCATTCTCGGCACGACCGGCATCGTGCACCCCTTCTCGTGTGCGGCCTGGATCCATTCCATTCACCGCGGCATCGATGTTGCGCGGGCCACGGGCCTTGCCCACATCGCCGGCTCCACCGGCTCCACCTCTGAAGACGCCGTGCAGGCGCGCCACGACCTGCCTGACATTGCACTGATCGACATGGGAGATTTTGTCGGCGGCATGCTCAAATACCTCCGGGCGCACCCGGTGCCCCGCGTCACCATCGCAGGCGGGTTTGCCAAGCTCAGTAAGCTCGCCGATGGCGCGCTCGACCTCCATTCGGGCCGCAGCCAGGTCTCCATGGAGCGGCTGGCCGCACGGCTTGTGGACCTCGGGGCGCCAACGGCGCTGGCGAACGGGGCCCTGACGGCAAACACCGCTGCGGAGGTGCTGACCAACGCGGCAGCGCACAACGCAGCACTGGGCCGGGCTCTTTGCCAGTCGGTCGCGTTTGATGCCCAGCGCGTCGCCAGCGCAACGCTTCTAGGGGCGCCGGTCCGACTGGACGTGCTGGTTGTGGCGCGTGATGGCGCGATATTGGCGGCCACCGACGATGCCGATCCCGAAGCGCCGATCGCGGGGCGCCATGCGTGACGGTCCCCGCACAGATGAATGCGATGGGCGAGGCGTGCCATGAGTGAGGGGCGCCTCCTTCTGCTGGCAGGGACCGCCGAGGGCCGTCGCCTCGCCGAGGCACTGCAGGCACGCCTACCCGGGCGGGTTATTGTCTCGCTGGCCGGGCGCACGACGGTGCCGGAAACACTGACCGGCACCGTGCGCGTCGGCGGCTTTGGCGGGGCGCAAGGGCTCACCGCATTCATCCGTGATGAAGGCATGTTCGCGGTGATCGATGCCACCCACCCCTTCGCGGCAACCATCACGGCCAACGCCTGGGCCGCAGCACAACTCGCTGGCAGACCGTACCTGCGGCTTGAGCGGCCCGCGTGGACATGCCCGCCCGGCGCGCGCTGGCAAATTGTGCCCACGCTTCGTCACGCGGCGCAGGCATTGCCGCCGGGCGCGCACGCTTTTCTCTCCATCGGGCGTCAGGAACTGCACTTATTCGGCGCACGGACGGATTGCACGGGGGTGGCGCGCTCAATCGAGCCGCCGGAGGGCGCATTCGGACCCAATTGGACCCTCGTCTGCGCCCGTCCGCCCTTCAGCCTTGAGGATGAAAAATCCCTGATGCGTCGGCACGCCATCACACATCTCGTGACCAAGAACGCCGGAAGTGATGTCTTATGGGGCAAACTCGCGGCGGCTGAGGCGTTGGATGTGGCTGTCGTTATGGTCAGCCGACCGGAGAGCCCGGTGCCCGCCGCACAGACCGTTCGCAGCGTTGACGCAGCTGTGGCGTGGGTCGACGGCATGGTTTGATCCGGCCAGGACGATGCAGGCACGTCCGCATAGCAAATCAGAGATTGCCCGGCTGATAATTAAAAGCCGGGCCACCTATCGCCCTTTTTGTTCTGTTCGTCTGTCGCTCAGTGCTCCCACCGGGAGCGGACGCGATCAGTCCGCTCGCACGGTTTTTCGGTTGCGCAGCACGTGCTCATGCTCAGCATCGTACAGTTTGGAATCGATGAAATTCTTCTCCTCCAGTGCACGCCCCACAAGGATCAACGCCGTTCGCGTGATCTTATGTTCGCGGACCCGCGCCGCAATGGACGCCAGGGTGCCGCGCACAACGATCTGGTCCGGCCATGTGGCGCGGTACACCACCGCCACCGGACAATCCGCCCCGTAGAATGGCGTGAGCGTCTCCTCGATGTGGCGCAGGTTGCGGATGGACAGATGGATCGCCAGCGTGGCGCCAGAGCGTGCGAACGTCGCAAGCTCCTCCCCCGGCGGCATGGCGGATGCCTTCATGGCCGTGCGCGTGAGGACGATGCTCTGGCAGACCTCCGGCAGCGTGAACTCGACCTTTAATTCCGCTGCGGCCGCTGCGTAAGCTGGCACACCCGGCGTGATGTCATAAGGGATGGACTGCGCATCGAGCCGGCGCATCTGCTCGGCGATGGCCCCATAAAGCGATGGGTCGCCCGAATGGACGCGGGCCACATTTTCTCCCCTGGCGTGCGCGTCAGCCATGATCTCCATGATCTCATCGAGCGTCATGGGCGCTGTGTCACGCACCAACGCACCTGCGGGCGCTGCCGCAACGACTTCGGCAGGCACCAGCGAGCCGGCATAAAGGCACACGGAGCAGGCCTCGATCAGCCGCAGGCCGCGCACTGTGATCAGGTCGGGCGCGCCGGGTCCTGCACCAATGAAATGAACCGTCATGCCTCTCCCCGCTTCGCCGCATAGCCGCGCGGCGTGAACATGAATTTCGTGCCGCGCACGTCGGCGATGCGGCTCTGGCCTGATCCCACCATCACCAACGACAGCATGTCGACATCATCGCAGTTGAATGCACCGATCGTGGTCATGGTCACGGCTTCGGCCGGCCGCCCCAGATCGGTCGCGATGGCAACAGGTGTGTCGGCCGGGCGATGGGCTGCAAGGATCGCCATGGCAGCGGGCAGTTGGTGACGCCGTCGCTGCGATCTGGGATTATAGAACGCCACGACAAAATCTCCCTGCGCCGCCGCGTTGAGCCGCTGTTCAATCGCCTGCCAGGGCGTCAGCAGGTCGGAGAGAGAAATGCAGCAGAAGTCATGCCCGATGGGGGCGCCCAGCCGTGCAGCCGCCGCCTGGAAGGCCGATATCCCGGGACAGACCTCCACATCCACCTGCGCCATGGCCCGTGTGACGCTGTCGTCGACGCCGTGCAATGCCAGCACCTCAAAGACGAGCGCGGCCATCGCGTAAATGCCAGGATCACCGGAGCAGACCAACGCCACACGCCGCCCCGCACTTGCGAGACGAAGGGCATGGCGCACGCGGTCCTCCTCCCCCCCCAGGGGGAACCGATGCTCCTGCTGGTTGGACGCAAGATCCCTGGCGAGGTCAAGGTAGAGATCATAGCCCACCCAGTCCTCGGCCTCGTGCAGTGCTGCCGTGGCCTGAGGTGTCCGCCAGGCGACCGCGCCCGGGCCGAGCCCCACGACGCTCAGATGGCCGCGCGGGCGCCCGATGCGGTGCGGATCGATCGGAGCTGGCGCGGCGGCGATCGCAACCGTACACCGCGCGGCCTTGCGCTTTTCAACCAGCAGACGGCCTTGCGTGCCCACAGCGCACAGCGCCGCGCCTTCCGCGACACCCGGCACGCCAACCTCGCGCAGCACAATGTCCGACGGGTTCGGAATGCGCGCGGCTACGGCGTTGATCTCGTCCGCGGAAAAAAACCGTGCCGGGACGCCGAGCCGCTCCGCCAATTCAATAACGGCCCGCTCGTCAGCCTTGAGATCGATGGAAGCGACGCAGGCGACGGCTTCAGGGGCGATGGACGAGGATGCAAGCGCGGCCTCAACCAGCTCAGCCAGATCAGCCGGCGGGCAGTTGCGATCACTGCCGACACCGACGACGACCGCGCGCGGATGATAAATCAGCGTAAGTTCGTTGTCATCCATAGGGTGCGCGGTGCGATGGACGGAGGCTTTAATGCTGAGCTTCGGTTGGGAAGACCCGCTCGCAGCGTGGGCTTGAGTATGGGCCGTCATGCGCGCTCGCGGCGTGGTCGCCGGCCCGGCATCATCGGCAAGCGGTTCGTCAAGCCATGTGAGGTCATCGCTGATGTGCACCTCGCCACCGGCGAGCAGTGCAGCGGTCACCTCCTTCACGGGCGCCGCCGATGGAAGCGACCAGCCTTGCGGCGGCGCGTCCAGTGCGATGCCAAAGCGGACATCGCCCGCCGTCGTGATCGCGGCCGTGCCATCGAGCGCTGCCGCCAGTTTGCGTGCCAAGGCGTTCGCGCCCCGGTGCCCCCCCAACAACGGCACAACGCTGGAGCCATCCTCTGCCACGGCGAGGACCGGCGGCTCCTGCGTTTTGTCGCTCAGGTGCAGCGCGAGTGTGCGGATCAGGATCGCGGACGAGCACACGCCGACAATCGGTCGCCCGGCCCGGAAGGTCTGCGTCAGACAGTCGGCCAGGTCGTCGAAAAGCCGGGCGGTGCAGCGTCCAGCGCCAGTGGGTTCCGGCCCATCGAGCATCGCCTGCAGCTCATCAAGGCTGGAAAAGCGCGCCCGCCGTGCCGCGATCTCAGCGCCCGGGCAGACCTCGCAGATGCGTGCCGCCGTGCGCAGCGCAGACGGACCCAGCACGATCACAAGCGGAGCCGCCTGCCCTCCACCTTCGGTTCCGACAGCCTCACCCATCGGCTTCCTCCACGCTCTGCAATCGGGACGGTGGTTCGCTCAGCTTGGCGCCGGCAATTGGCCCCCGCCGCGCCAGGACCATGGAGAAATATCCCGGTGTAGGGCCTGTATGCGCCGACAGGTCACACACCGTCTCACTGGCGAGCGTGGCATCGCAGATGAGCTGTGCACCATGCGCAAGCCCCGCGACCGCCAGTGCCTCGCGTACTTTCTCCAGGTGACGACCGACCTTGAGAATGGCCGCCGCATCCGTGCCCTGCAGCGCGCCGATGAGGTCATCAATCGGCAGTGTCGCCGGCAGAACCACCATGCGTTCCTGGCGCTCAACGAGCGGGTGACCGGCGGCCGCAGCAGACGCCATGATGGAGGAAATACCTGGGATGACCTCAATGGAAACGTCGTCCGCCAGCCGGGCGCAGATGTACATGGCGCTGCCGTAGAGCAGTGGGTCCCCCTCGCACAGCAGCACCACGTTTGCGCGCGCCGCCACGCCAGACGCGATGTCGCGTGCGGCCGCATCGTAGGCATCCTGGGCGGGCGCGCGGCTGGCCGCGCGCATGGGAAGGGAAAACGCGATGTGGCGCGCGTCCGGCGGAATGAAATCTTGCGCAATCACCACCGCGCGCGCTGGCCCGGTGTCCGGCATGGGATAGGCCACCACGTCCGCCTCGGAAATGCGTTGGGCGGCGCGCAGCGTCAACAGGTCCGGCGCCCCGGGCCCGACCCCGACAACCGACAGCCGACCGCGCGCAGGCCCACTGCACGGCGATTTTTTCCCCGCACCGCTCATGACCGCGTCACCCGCCATTGCAGCACACTCATGCGCGGGCGCAGCGCGCGCAGCCGGCCCACCGCGGTGCTGATCGCGGCATCAATGCGCACAAGTTCGCCGCCGAACGCGGCATGCCGGTCCATAAGCGCGGCCTCGCCTTCCAGCGTGACGGCATTCGCAACGAGCCGACCGCCGGGCTTCAAACGCTCCCAGCAGGCGCGGAAAATCGCTTCGTCCGCAACACCGCCACCATGGAAGACGGCGTCAGGTGCCGGCAGTCCGGCGAGTGCCTCCGGCGCACGGCCGGCCACCACGTCCACCCCGCCGCCCGCAAGGCGCTGCACGTTGCGTTCCAGCATGGCAAGCCGATCATCGCTCGGCTCTATGGCACTGGCTCTCAGGCGTTCGGCCGGCGGAAAACACACGCTTTGGCGCACCCATTCCACCGCGATGGAGCCGCAGCCCGCGCCCACATCCCACAGCCGCGCGCCAGGCATGAGGCCAAGCGCGCTCATCGTTACGGCGCGCACCTCGCGTTTGGTCATCTGACCGTCATGTTCAAACGCATCGTCCGGCAGCCCGACCACCGGATACTCGGGGACGGTCGCAGCGACGGTGCGGCAGTCGATGGCCAGAACGTTCAACGGAGAAAAAGGCGTTTCGCAGCGTGCCAGGGCTTCGGCGTTCAATGCGGTTGCGGCCTCGCGATCGCTGCTGGCCAAGTTTTCGAGCACCGTGCAGGTGGCCTGCCCATATCCACGTTCAACGAGCGCTTCCCCCAGCCCTGACGGTGCGCCGCCGTCGGACGTAAGCACGAGGAAGCGACCCCCGGGTCGCAGCCGGATGGTGAGATCAAAGGCATCCCGCCCGTGGCAGGACACGCAGCACACCTCCGCCAGCGGCCATCTCATGGCGGCCGCCCCATGGGCAAACGACGACGGCGCCGGAACCACTCGCATTTCGTGAGGAGTAAAATGGCTCAGGAAACTGGCCGCAGCGCCGTAATGAAGCGGGTCGCCTGAAGCCAGAACCACCGTCGGCGCCCCCCGGCGTGCGCGCAGCAATTCGAGCACCGCACTGAACGGCGTCGGCCACCCCATGGCCTTCTCAGCCGGTATGCCCAGCGCTTCGAGGTGGCGTGGCGCGCCGATCACAAGCTCAGCAGCCTGGAGGGCGCGGCGCATGTCATCGCTCGATGCCTGGCCTGCGTTCGTGCCCATCACCCCGATGACGGTCAACCAGGGGGCAGCCGCTGCGACATCACCCGCCCGTCCGTCCGGCGCGCAACCGCTGGCGTCAATCGGGGGGCTGTCGTGTCTCGTCATCGCGGCGTCATCGCACGGCCCGCGTGCCTCAAGCGCCCCCATCAGCGGTCCACCGTGCCCATGGTGACCGCATTGAAGGCGGCCCCCGCCATGGCGCTGCCACCACGCCGCCCCAGCAGCGTGACGCAATCAAGCCCGCGTGGGTTGGCATTCAACTCCGCCTTTGATTCCGCTGCGCCAATGAAACCGACGGGGAACGCAAAAATGCCAGCAGGGCGGGGGCCTCCCTGGTCGATCCGCTCAAGCAGCGCAAAAAGGGCCGTCGGCGCATTGCCGATCACCACGATCGCACCGCGCAAAAGCGCCCCCCAATGGGACACGGCCATGGCCGCGCGCGTGGTGCCGGCCGCCCGCGCAGCGGTTGCGACGTCGTGATCGCCGATCAGGCAGTGAATATCATTCCCCTTTGCCAAGCCGCTGGCGATCAGCCCATGCTGCACCATGCGTGTGTCCACCAGGACCGGCGCACCAGCCGCAAGTGCTGTCGCTGTCGCCCCGCCCACGTCGCCGTGGAAGCGCATGTCCTGCGCCACCTCCGGCATGCCGCAGGCGTGGATAACGCGCACGACGATGTCCACTTCAGCGCCTGAGAAGGCCGAGAGATCGGCTTCGCGCCGGATCGTCTCAAAGGATCGGCGATAAATCTCCGCCGGGTCGCGCACATAGTCGAGGGGCTGCGACGGGAGCAGCGCCGAACCGACCACCTTACCCTCGCCAGACGTCGGACCGCCAGTCGCCGGATCGTCGGTCGCCGAACCGTCGGACGCCGAACCGGCAGACCTTGGCGTCACGACATCTCTCCAGCAGCCGGCGTGGGGCCAGGCGCCGCATGAGGCGCCGGATCAGGCGTCGCATCGGCAGCGTGCCCACGCTGCGGCGCGCGGGACCCGCTCAGCACGCTGCGCGGCCCAAGCGGATGATCGGCATGCGGGTATGGCGCATGGTGGTGGTGGTCATGGTGATGGTCGTGGCTGTGGCTGTGGTGCCCGTGACCATGGTGCCCATGACTGTGATGGTGGTCATGACTGTGAGGGTGGTCATGACTGTGAGGGTGATCATGGCCTGCCACCGCGCCATCGCCAGCCGGCAGGATACGGCACGCCCCCGTGCAGAACGTATCACAGAGTGTACAATCCTCCACGTTTGAGCCAGTCGCGCTCGCCCCTTGCCCTTCCACGTGGTGATGGTGGCTCTCCTGCGGTGCGCCCACCTCGGCCTCAAAGCCCAGCACCTGCGCGCGATACTTGCACATCGCACAGTTCATCAGGTTGCTGCCTTCCAGGATCTCGCGCACCCTGTCGGCGAAGGTCTCGATCACGAGCGGATGGTCGTTCAGGTAACCGGCCTTGACAAAATTAATGTCGGGATATTTCTCCGCAACCGCATCGGTGAAACCGTAAATGCGGTCAATCAGAATGCCTGTGAAGAGAAAATACGGGAAGACGACGACACGCTTGTAGCCAAGCCGCGCGACGTGCTCCAGGCAGGGCTCGACCAGCGGGAACGTCACGCCGGAGTAGCCCACCTCGCACCATCCAAAGCCAAACCCTTCCCACAGCATGCGGGCGATTTTTGAGACGTTGGAATTGGCATCCGGGTCGGATGCGCCGCGGCCGATGACGACGAGGCAGACCTCGTGGTTGGCCACGGGCCCGTGCTCGGCGTTGGCGGTGTCGAGCGCGGCCTGGATCCGGTCGCCGGCAGCCCGCAGCATTTTCAGATCGATGCCCAGTTCGCGGCCATAATCGACCCGCACCCCGGTTTCGGCCTGATACGTGTTGAGCACCGTCGGAATATCGTTCTTGGCATGGCCAGCGGCGAACAGCATGCCCGGCACAGCAAGGATGTGCGTCACGTCCCGCGCGCGCAGCGCCTCCAGACCGACACGGATCACCGGGTTGGCGAACTCCAGATAGCCATACTCGACCGGCCAGTCCGGAAAATGCTCGCGCAGCTTCGTCGCAACGACGCTGAACTCATCGACGGCGGCCTGGGACCGCGAACCATGCCCGCAGACCATGACCCCGAACCGCGGCGCGCCGTGCGCGTCAGCGGCTGCATCGGAACGCACTGCAACGCTTGCATCGGACATGGTGGATCAGCCTTATGAACGGTCGGTGGATTGGCGCCAGGGTTTGGTCCGCCGCACACCGATGATTTTCAGCTCCTGACGGAGCCCGCGAGCCGCGGCAGTACCACGCTTGCCTCCGATTGCAAGCATAGGGCTGTCCACGCGCTGCGGCCGAATGACGGAATTGCGACACCGGGACGTCAGCGCCTTGCCGGCGAACACCACGCTTGCCCTCGCGCTGCGCCTCGGCCACAGAGCCCGGCGGCGGGAACGATGCATTGATCGTCCCGAACAAACGCTGCGGCACACGCCACCCAGAGCGCCCGCCGCCCGGAAGCAAACCCCGCCATCGCGGCGGCCGAACCTGCGCAATGACGCCTTTTTGTTAACGGGCATCCATCAGGCGACCACACGCGATTCGCACGCGCGAATACACGCATTGATCTGGGGAGCTTTCCATGCGCCACGGCGGCAGCATCCCGACATCAGCTCCCGACCTGACCACGGCGGGCGCGATACCGGCTGACTGGCTGGACCTGTCGACGGGGATCGCGCCGACGCCCTACCCGTTCACACCGCCTGCGGCACACACCTGGACGCGCCTGCCGCAGGAAAGCGCCCTCCAGGACCTGCTGGCCGCCGCCCGGCACGCTTATGGCGCCGCCGCCGACTTGCCCACCATCGCAGCGCCCGGCACCCAGATCCTCATCCAACTGCTGCCAATACTGCGGCCGCAGGCGCGGGTTGCCGTGGTCGGGCCGACCTATTCAGAGCATGCCATCTGCTGGCAGCGCGCAGGTGCGGACGTTGCCGAGACGCCAACGCTGGAGGCCGCTGTCCAGCTCCTGCTGGGTGGCAACGCCAATGCAGACGGTAAGCCGCCCGTGATCGTGGTCGGCCAGCCCAACAATCCCGACGGTCGGACATTTCCTCTCGATGAGCTGCGCGCGTGTGCCAAACGCCTCGCAGCGCGCGGTGGGCTGCTCGTGGTGGACGAGGCCTTTGCCGACACCGCGCCGGAAACAAGCCTTTGTCCAACGCTTGCCACCAGCGACGACGCCCTGGGGATCGTGGTTCTGCGCTCCTTCGGCAAATTCTATGGCCTCGCCGGCGTGCGGCTCGGTTTCGCCCTTGGGTGCGCAGCGTCAGTGAGCCACCTTGGCGAGGCCCTTGGACCGTGGGCAGTGCCAGGGCCCGCCATCGCCATCGGCTGCCAAGCCTTGCGGGACGGTGCCTGGGCTCACCACGCCCGCGCGCGCTACCGCACTCAGGCCGCCGCGCTGGACGATGCCCTGCTGCGCAACGGTCTTGAGATCGTTGGCGGGACCACGCTCTACCGACTGTGCAGCGTGCCTGACGCGCACGTGATTGCGGAACGCCTCAAGACCGAGGGTGTCCTGGTGCGCTGGTGGCGGGCGTACCCGCACTGGCTGCGCTTCGGCCTCCCCGGCACCGGGGACGAGATGGCGCGCCTGTCGTCCGCTTTGGCCGCCGCCATGGCGCGGAGCGCGCCTTCTCCAAATGCCGATGCGGGCGGGCAATGATGGAAGCCTTCGCCGTCGCTTTCGCGCTGAAAGCCATTGTGCTGCTGATCGCAATCCAGCTCGACCGCGCCTTTGGCGAACCGGACTGGCTGTGGTCGCGCGTGCCGCACCCGGTGGTGATCATGGGCCGGGTCATTGCCGCCCTTGAGAACGCCATGAACCCCAGGGTCGGTGAGCCTGACCGCAAACGGCCGGCGATCGCGGCGCGGGTTTCCGGCGTTATCGCCGTCATCGTTATCTGCGCGCTGGCAGTTTTGGCGGGCTGGGCGGTCCTGATGCTGGATGCCGCACTGCTCAGCACTTTTGCCCTCGACACCATCCACATCATGCCGCTGGGGCCAGGCGATGCAAACGCGCGCATCCCAGGGCCGCTGGAAGTGCTTACGGTCGCCGTACTGCTGGCGGGAAAATCACTGCGCGAGCATGTTGAGGCCGTCCACCGGGCATTTGCGATCGGTGGCCTGCGGGCGGCACGCACGGCGGTGTCCATGATCGTCGGGCGGGACCCTGAGACGCTCAACGAGGCGGGCGTGGCGCGGGCTGCCATCGAGACGACGGCAGAGAATTATTCAGACGGGTTCATCGCGCCGGCGTTCTGGTATCTGGTCGCAGGTCCTGCCGGCATCCTCGTCTATAAGACGATCAACACTGCCGACAGCATGATCGGGCACCGCAGCCCGCGCTATCTCCATTTCGGCTGGGCGGCTGCGCGTCTCGATGACCTCCTGAACCTCGTGCCCGCGCGCCTATCGGGCCTGCTGATCGCACTGGCTGCGCCAACCGCGAACGCCTCAAGGTCACGGGCTTTGTCGGTGATGTGGCGCGATGCCGGGCTGCACAAATCGCCCAACGCGGGGTGGCCGGAGGCGGCGATGGCGAGCGTGCTGGGGCTCGCGCTCGCTGGTCCACGCACCTATGCCGGAGCGGTCACGGACGATCCGTGGCTGAACGGAAAAGATGGGCGCAGGGACGCCCGGCCGGAGGATATTCACCGCGCGCTTGGCGTAACGCAGGCGGCGGACCGATGGGTGATCGGTTTGACCATTTCGGTTGCGCTGGCGTTTGCATCTGTGGCGGTGGCGTTCGCAGTGGCCGGGACCTGAAAGGCCGGGCCGGTCCGGGCTGTTCAACCTTCACCGCGAGGCCGTCCCCGCACCAAGGCGTTACCGTGCGCGCGCCATCGCCATAATGTCATCAATCCGCAGATGAGCGGCCATGTGGTCGGCGAGCGCATCCAGCGTCTCCTCAACGACGGCGCCATAGGCCATCGCGCCTGCGTCACCTCCGAGCGTCTCCAGGAACGCCGCGCGGAATGCGTCGCTCTGGAAAATCCCATGGACATACGTGCCGCTCACACGGCCGTCGGCGCTGATGGCACCATCGGGAACGCCACCACCCGGGCCGTCGGTAGAGCCCACGCCGCTGCGATCGCCCTTTGCGGCGGGCAGAATGGTCAGCAGCGGGCGCTTGGCATCGGTGCCAGCGGTGCGGCCCAGGTGGATCTCGTATCCCTCAACGCCCGTGGCCGTCGCCAGATGCCGCCCCCGCACGAGGCGAACGGTCTTGTCCGCCGCCAATTCAGTTTCAACATCCAGGAGGCCAAGCCCTTGCGTGGAGCGGATCGGCCCTTCGATGCCGCCGGGATCGTGGATGAAACGGCCCAGCATCTGATACCCGCCGCACAAGCCAAGCACATGCCCGCCGCGCCTGTGATGGGCCTTGATGTCGATGTCCCAACCCTCGCGACGCATGCCCTCCACATCGCTGATTGTGGATTTGGAGCCGGGCAGCAGCACAAGGTCGGCGTCGAGCGGCAAGGGGCGGCCGGGCGCAATAATCTCCAGACTGACGGTCGGCTCAAGGCGCAACGGGTCCAGATCGTCAAAATTGGAGATGCGACCGATCTGAGGGACGACGATTTTCAATTTGGCGTCGCTGCGGCGCTGCGGTGCGCGGGCGATATCCAATACATCCTCAGCCGGCAGACGATCCGCCTGGGAGAAAAACGGCAGGATGCCGAGGCCCTGCCAGCCGGTGCGCTCGGCGATGATGCGCATGCCATCGTCGAAGAGGCTGGTATCGCCGCGGAACTTGTTGATGAGAAAGCCCTTGATGCGGCGCGCATCACCAGCATTCAGCACCGCCTGCGTGCCGACGAGCGAGGCGATCACGCCGCCGCGATCGATCTCGCCCACCAGGATCACGGGCACGTCCGCGGCCTCGGCAAATCCCATGTTGGCGATGTCGCCCGCCCTGAGGTTCACCTCGGCCGGGCTCCCGGCGCCCTCCACCACGACGATGTCTGCCGCTCGCTCAAGGCGCGCGAAACTCTCCAGAACGCGGGGCAACAACTCCGCCTTGCGCGTGCCGAACTCGCGGGCGCGCATGGTTGCAAAGCGGTGGCCCTGGACGATCACCTGCGCGCCGGTTTCACTCTGCGGCTTGAGCAGGACGGGGTTCATATCGACGCTGGGCGCGACGCCCGCCGCCAAAGCCTGGAGCGCCTGGGCGCGGCCAATCTCCCCGCCATCATGCGTCACCGCGGCGTTGTTGGACATGTTCTGAGGCTTGAAGGGCACCACGCGCAGCCCGGCCCTCGCACACAGCCGGCACAGGCCAGCGACCAGAACGGACTTTCCCACATTCGATCCAGCACCCTGGACCATGATGGCCGGTGTCCGCCTTTCACCAGCCGGGCGACCACCATCACCGCGCCCACCAGCCGTGCTCCCGTTGACCGGCGGTTGGTGGCTCAAAACTCAATTCCCGCTTGCGCCTTAACGCCGGAGCGGAATGGATGTTTAATCAGCGTCATCTCGGTGACGAGGTCCGCGGCGTCCATAAGCGCATCCTTGGCGTTGCGCCCGGTGATGATCACGTGCGTGTCTTCAGGCTTGTGGGCCGCGAGAAACGACAAAACCTCCTCAACGTCGATGTAATCGTAGCGCAAAGCGATGTTCAGTTCGTCCAGCAGAACCAACCGGATGGCCGGGTCCTCAATGAGCGCCTTGGCCTTCGCCCAGGCAGCTTGCGCCATCTCGATGTCGCGCTCCTTGTCCTGCGTCTCCCAGGTGAAGCCTTCGCCCATCGCGTAGAACTGACACAGGTCGGAAAAATGCTCCGCAATGAGCCGTTTTTCTCCGGTGTCCATCGCCCCCTTGATGAACTGCACAACCGCGCACGGCATGCCATGGGCGATGGCGCGAAACACCATGCCGAAGGCCGCACTCGACTTGCCCTTGCCCTTCCCGGTGTGGACGATCAGCAAGCCCTTTTCGATGGTCTTGGTGGCCATGATCTTGTCGCGCGCCACCTTCTTGCGCGCCATCTTGACGTTGTGGCGTGCGGCATCGGCGTCGCCACCGGCCGGCGCCCCGTCGCCCTCGTTCACTTTCGCATCTGACTGCGGATCATCAATCATGTGTTTTCCTCCCGAAGCGGGGCGGTCCGTCCGGCGGACGTCGGCTCACCTCGCACCTCCGCCATGATCTCTTCCAGACGAGCGCGCGCGGAATTGCGCCGCGGTTTCCAGAAGTCGCGCTCAATCGCCTGGCCAAAGCGCTCCGCCATATCCAGGCAGGCATCTGGATTGTGCTCCATGAGGAACGTCCGCATCGCAGCATCTTCAATGTAGGCATCGAACAGCGCGTCGAAATGATGCGAGCCGACGGCCCTGGTGGTGGCAGCGAATGCAAAAAGATAATCCACCGTGGCGGCCATCTCAAAGGCCCCCTTATAGCCGTGGCGCATCACGCCTGCGATCCATTTGGGGTTGGCCGCCCGCCCGCGCACCACGCGCCCCATTTCCTCCTCCAGAGGCCGTACGATCGGACGCTCTGGGCGCGAATGGTCATTGTGAAATACCGGAACGGCCGCGCCCTTCACCGCCTCGATGCTCACGGCAAGGCCACCCTCGAACTGGTAATAGTCGTCGCTGTCGAGAATATCGTGCTCCCGGTTGTCCTGATTGTGGAGCACGGCCTCTGCGCTGCCAAGCCTGGAGCGCAGAGCCTCTGGCGCAGCCATGCCCTCAGCGCGCTTGCCGTAGATGTATTGCCCCCAGGCGATGTAGGCCTCTGCGAGGTCGCCGCGGTTCTCCCAAATGTCCTCATCCATGGCGGCCTGGAGCCCCGCCCCATAGGCGCCTGGCTTTGAGCCGAAGACGCGCGCACCGCTCAGGAGATCGGCAGTGGCAGGGTCCATCCCATTGCGCTCCATGTGCTCACGCTCGCGGCCCACGCGCAAGGCAAGAGGATTTTCGTTCCCCTCATCCTTCAGGGCCGCGACAGCGCGCGCCGCGGCATCGATCAGATCGATCTGGGCAGGAAAGGCATCGCGGAAAAAGCCCGAGACGCGGAACGTCACGTCGACGCGCGGTCGGTTGAGCCGAGAGAGCGGAATGATCTCATAGCCTGTGACGCGGCCGGAGTGCGCCTCCCACGTGGGCTTGACCCCCATCAGGGCCAGCGCCTGGGCAATGTCATCGCCGCCTGTGCGCATGTTGGCGGTGCCCCAGGCGCTCATCGCAATGGCGCGCGGCCAGTCACCGTGGTCCTGAAGATAGCGTTCAATCACGGCCTCGGCGGAGCGACGGCCAAGCTCCCAGGCGGTCGGCGTCGGCAGCGTACGGCTGTCCAGCGAGAAGAAATTCCTGCCCGTCGGCAACACGTCGGCACGCCCGCGCGTCGGCGCGCCAGACGGCCCCGGCGACAGGAACCGCCCATCGAGCGCGCGGTGGAGGCCGGCCAGTTCCTGCGGGCCACAGGCATCGAGCCGTGGGGCGATCGTCTGATTGAGACGCTCAAGAACAGCCTGCGTGGCTGACCACGTTTGGGCCGGTGGGCGCACGCCCTCGACGAGATCCGCCGCCAGAGCTTCCAGCCGCTCAACGGTGTCGCCCGCGGTCCGCCATGGATCGTCGGCATCCGCGCACAAAATCTCCGGGCGTGGCCCTGTCCAGAGCGCAGCAAAATCGACATCGAGTGGATCGAAACCGGGGCCGCCGTCGCCCCAGGCCGCAAGCCCGAGATCGTAGGCCAGTGCCCGCAGCAGCGAGCCTTGAGCCCACACGGCGGATGGCTGCCCATCCCCCGCACCGCGCCCGTGACCGTGACCGTGACCGTGACCGTGACGGTCCACGGCGGATGGATCAGGCACGCGCAGGAGTGCAACCAACGTGTCGCGTCGCGCCACGCGTTGCGGGCTTTCACCGAACACATGCAGACCATCGCGGATCTGCAATTCCTTCAGATCGCACAGGTGGTTGTCCAGCGTGGCCAACGCGCTTTGGCGGGCCTCGCGGTCGTTGGTGTTCGGCCCGCCGGCGTGGCGCTTGGGGATTGTCAGCCCGAGATCGCGGGTGATGCCGAGCCGCTCGGCCGTTGCCAGAATTTCATCAGCCAGGACACCGGCACGCCGCGCATCAACGGGCGCGGCAGCGTAATATTCATCCGTCAGGACTTCCAGATCGCGCAAGACCCCGTGGCTCTCGGCCCGCGTCATCGGGGGCGTCATGTGGTCGACAATCACGGCGGACGTTCGCCGCTTGGCCTGGCTGCCCTCGCCCGGATCACTGACGATGAAGGGATAAATATTGGGAAGGCTCGCGAGCACAGCGTCCGGATAACAATCCTCGCTCAACGCCAGCGCCTTGCCCGGCAACCATTCCAGATTGCCATGTTTGCCCGCATGGATCACGGCATGGGCATCGAACGCGGCGCGCACCCAAAGATAGAACGCCAGGTAGTTGTGAGTTGGTACGAGATCGGGATCGTGATAGGTCGCCTTGGGGTCGATGTTGTACCCGCGTGCGGGCTGGATCGCCACGGCGACGCTGCCGGCGACGACCGCCGGCAGATGGAAAACCCCATCGCGCACCATCGGATCGCTTTCGGGCGCCCCCCAGCGCTCGGTAACACCTCCTCGGACCGTCAGCGGCAGCGCGGCGAACCGGCGGGTGTATTCATCCAAAGAGAGCACGGGGCGGAGATGGTCACACGGCCCGCTGCCACGGGCGGGAACTGCCCGGCCCGGGTCAATGCCAGCATTCGTCGGACCGGCAAGCAGGAGAGATATTAATTCATCACCGCTCGCGGGCACGGCCCCGGTATCGTAACCGGCCTTGGCCATCGACCGCAGGATTGCCACAACGCTCGCCGGCGTGTCGAGCCCGACACCGTTGCCGATGCGCCCGTCCCGGTTGGGGTAATTGGCCAGCACGATGGCCACACGGCGCTCCTCGCGGCGGGTTTCGCGCAAGCGCAACCACCCCTGCACCTGCTCAGCCACGCGAGCGGAGCGGTCGTCGATCGCCATCCCACCGACCCGGTGCAGTTGCGTGAGCGGATCGCGTCCCCGGTCGCCCTTGAAGGAAACGGCTCGCGTCAACACCCGCCCGTCCACCTCGGGAAGTGCCACGTGCATTGCGACGTCACGTGGACCAAAGCCCTGGGCACTGTCACGCCACATATCGATGTGGCCAGACGACAGCGGCACCTGAAAGACCATCGCATCGCCCGCGCCGGGAAAGGGATTTAAATCGGCTCCCGTTGCCGATTGCCAGTCCGCCCCCCCAGCGTGCCCCCCAACCGTACCAAGCGCAAACGCGGTCGTGTTGATGATCGCTTGGGGCCGCACCCGATCGAGGGCCTCCCCAACGAAGGCGATGCAGGCATCGTTCTTCAGGGACGCCACGAACATTGGCAGTGGACGAATGTTCCGGCTGAGGAGGTCGCCAACCAAGGCATCGATGCCGGCGTGATCTCCCGCCTGGGCCAGCGCGCGATAGAAAACGATCGGCACACACGGCGTGTCGGCGGACGTCGCCAGCGCTGCGGCCCCGGTATCCCACAGGGATGGAAAATCATCCCACGCGACGCGCGATCGCCCCGGCCAGTAGAGCCCGAACGGCGGGACAGGGCTCGCTTTGGGCCAGCGCGCGATGAAACGTTGCGGATCAGCTGCGAGGGCGCCCGCGGCACCGGGTTCAAGCAGCGTCGCCAAAGCCTCCAACGCGGCTGTTGCGTTGGCCACCCCACCCTGGACAAAGCAGTCATGGAGCGAGCGCACGACCTCGCCCGGCACGCTCGAATAAGCCTCCAGCGCCGGGTCGGGCTTGTCATCGCCCGGCAGCACGATGAGCTGGAAAGCCCCACGTTCGGCAAGACCGTGGAGAATATCGAGGCCGTAGGGCCAGTATCCCCGCCCGCCGAGCAGCCGCACAACCACGACCCGCGCGCCCGACAGCACCTGTTCGGCATAGAGGTCGATCGAGTAGTTGTGGCGCAACTGAAGAAGGTTCGCCAGACGCAGGGAAAACAAATCGTCCCCGCTTGCGCGCCCGCGCATGCCCGCAAAGGCGTCGCACAACAGCGCCAGTTCCGTATCGGCGGCGGAGAGCACAACGACGTCGCCGGGCGTCTGGCCAAGATCCACCGGTTCGCTGTCGTCGTGGGCCCCGCCCTGGACCGCCATGATGTGCATCTGCGGCTCCGCGGCTTACGCTGGCGCAACACCGGCCAGCAGGCGCACTCAAACGCCCGGCGTGGCAGCATCAGCCGGGTAAAACAGCGCAGCCAGCGCGTAATGGCGTGAGAGCACCACCTCCGGCGGCGTATCATCACCCAGGGCGATCACCTCCGGCAGAAGGTGCGTGTGCGGCGCGTTCGGCGTATGCATATCGCTGGACGGGATTTGCCCCGAGATCACAAGGCGGCCCATGCCGGTGTCGATCACACGGTCGGGCGAGGCGGCCAAAAGCTCAGCCCCCATGTCTGCGAGCAACCGCTCCAGCGGCGCGCCCAGGTGGTCGTGCAGGCGGGCGGCCAAAGCATCGTCCGTGACGCGGATGCTCATGCGATGTGAGGTGCGCGCAAGGCCAAGATCGAAAAGCGTTCCGGCATCATCGCCCGCGTCGTGGGCAACCGGAACAACCGGCGCTGCGTCAGCGCCTTCCAAAAGCGCCAGCCCGTCATTGGAGGGGACGGAAAACCGGTTCTTCAGCAGGCTCAGTGCGATTGCCTTTGGGGCGTCGGCCGCGCCGTGCGGATTATTGATCGCGAGCGCGCGCGTTTTTTCGTGCACGACAAGCCGCAGGCTGTGCGCACCACAGCGGGCGGAAACGCGCATGCCATCGCGCTGCACGCTCCAGGGCGCTTCCGGCTCGGCCAGAAACTCACCAAGGGCGCCGGGCACGCCAAGCACCCAGGTGCCACATTTTTCGTCCAACGTTTCATGGATCACATCGGCGATCTCGTCCGGGGACCAGGGCAGCGGCAGCGTGGTCCGCCCCATGGCCGCCCGCCGTGCCGGCACCTCGCGCCACACTTTTTCGTGCAGATCGCGCCCGGCATCCTTCCACGCGGCAATTTCATCGCCCGTGCGCGCGCAGCCCATGCAGTAGCCGGATGCATCATCCATCGTGCAAATGCCGACGCACGGGCTTGCCATGCGCTCAGCGCTGTAGCCGGTGTTCGCCATGTGCCGCGCGATCACGGGGTTCGCTCGCGATGGGTCAATTGTGCGGGCGTCCGCCGTCGCCGCGACGCCGTCGTCATGCGTCATCTCACTCAAGGCTGCCGCCACGTCATCACCCTGGGGTTGTGCATCTGATCGGTGCGCCGTTGCGCGCTGTGCGTATTTCCGCGCCATCGCTATCAGCGCAAAATGCGTATCTGGACAACACCGCGCCGGCGCGGTTCAGCCCCGAGCGCCAGCGTTACGCCGCACTCGCGACGCGCGCAGCCGATCTCACCTCGCCGCCGAGCGCCCGCGCGATCCCGTCCAGGTCAAGTCCCTTCAGGCCGATCACAACAAGCTGGCCTTGGCGCGGCTCGTCCGGCCGCCACGGGCGGTCATAGTAGGTGTGCACACTGCCGCCAACGCCCTGAGCGACCAACCGCATCGGTTTGCCCGACACTTCGAGAAAACCCTTCATACGCAGAACGCCGAAGTGCGATGCCATACCGGCGTACTGGACGGAAAGGATGCGCGGGTCGGAGATGGGGCCCAGCGCGATGATGCCGCTTTCGAAGTCGTCATGGTCGTGCGGCTCGTGATGGTGGTGGTCGTCATGTCCGCCGTGATGGTGGCCATGACGGCTCGCCAGATCGTCTTCGGCACGCTGCCCCATGCCGATCAACACGTCGGCCGGCAGCCGCCCCTCAACC
Source organism: uncultured Hyphomicrobiales bacterium (assembly GCA_964527285.1). GTDB lineage: Bacteria > Pseudomonadota > Alphaproteobacteria > Rhizobiales > CAZGNQ01 > CAZGNQ01. The sequence continues at coordinate 39,060 of CAZGNQ010000001.1, forward strand.
GCATCCACAATGCTGGCGGCTGCGCGTTTCTCCTTCGCCACCGTTTCGCGAACACGGGCCAGCGTCTCGGCATCCACCAGGTCGGTCTTGTTCAGCACCACCAGGTCGGCACACCCGAGCTGATCCTCGAAAAGCTCATGCAGGGGGCTCTCATGGTCCAGCGTCTCGTCGGCCGCCCGCTGTGCCTGAATGGCTGATACGTCAGAAGCAAATGTGCCGGCTGCCACGGCGGGAGCGTCCACAACGGTGACCACGCCGTCCACCGTGACGCGCGCCTTGACTTCGGGCCAATTGAACGCCTGGACGAGTGGTTGCGGCAAGGCCAGCCCGGAGGTCTCGATCACGATGTGGTCGGGCGCAGGGTCGCGCGCCAGCAACAGCTCCATGGTCGGCACGAAATCATCGGCCACGGTGCAGCAGATGCAGCCGTTCGTCAGTTCCACCACGTCATCCGGGCGACAGGTGGGATCATCACAGTCCGCGACCACGGCACCATCGACGCCAACGTCCCCGAACTCATTGATGATGAGTGCGATCCGGCGCCCGTTGGCGTTGGCGAGCAGGTTGCGGATCAGCGTGGTCTTGCCCGCACCGAGGAACCCGGTGATCACGGTGGCAGGAATGCGTTCAGCCATGGTGAGCTCCCGAATGGGCGATGGTTGGTGCGTGCTGCACGACGACGATTGACCTGGGGCCGATCTTTGCTTCGGCTAGGCGAGGCTGACCGTTTGTGTCAATCGCGTGACGCCATGGGCACGCCCGCACGGTGCAAATGACGCAGAGGCCGGAGGGGCACTGCGCGCCCCG
>CAZGNQ010000002.1:0-35847 GCA_964527285.1 uncultured Hyphomicrobiales bacterium
ATGTTCTGCTATCGCCGCCACGGGCACAACGAGGGCGACGAGCCGTCGTTCACGCAGCCGCTGATGTACAAGAACATTCGCTCCCACCCGCGGACGTCGGAGATTTATGCGGGGCGGCTCGTGTCAGAAGGTGTGCTGACCGGCGAGGAGGTCGACGGCATCCGCAAGTCGTTCCGCGACATGCTGGACGAGGAATTCAAGGCCGGCGAGGATTACCGCCCCAACAAGGCGGACTGGCTGGACGGCCGCTGGTCGGCCATCGGCTTTGCTGACGATGGCGCGCGCCGCGGCAACACCGGCGTTGACGTCGATGTGCTCAAGGATATCGGGACGCGCCTGACCACGATGCCCAACACGCTCAGCGTGCACAAAACAATCCAGCGCCTCATCAAGCGCCGCCGTGAAATGGCGGAAGGCTCCGTGCCGGTGGACTGGGCCATGGCGGAGCACCTGGCGTTTGGCACGCTGATGCGCGAAGGCTATCCGGTGCGCCTTTCCGGCCAGGATTCAGAGCGTGGCACCTTTTCTCAGCGCCACTCCGTCATCACCGACCAGGAGACGGAAGAAAAATACGTCCCGCTCAAACACGTTTCCCCGGACCAGGGTCGGTTTGAGGTCATCAACTCCATGTTGTCCGAAGAGGCCGTGCTCGGCTTTGAGTACGGCTACTCACTGGCTGAACCGATGGGATTGATCCTGTGGGAAGCGCAGTTTGGCGACTTTGCCAACGGCGCCCAGGTGGTCGTCGACCAGTTCATCTCTTCCGGCGAGAGCAAGTGGCTACGGATGTCGGGGCTCGTGATGCTCCTGCCGCATGGCTACGAGGGGCAAGGTCCAGAGCACTCATCGGCCCGGCTGGAGCGCTATCTGCAGTTGTGCGCGGAAGACAACATGCAGGTGGTGAACTGCACAACGCCGGCCAATTACTTCCACGTTCTGCGCCGCCAGATGCACCGCAAGTTCCGCAAGCCGCTCATCATCATGACGCCGAAGTCCCTGCTGCGCCACAAGCGGGTGATCTCATACATGGATGAAATGGGGCCATCATCGTCGTTCCATCGCATTTTCTGGGACGATGCGCAGCCAAACGCGCACAGCGTGGCGCCGGGCCTGAGTGTGGAACTCAAGCCCGATGCGGAGATCAAGCGTGTCGTCCTGTGCTCGGGCAAGGTCTACTATGACCTGCTCGATGAACGCGAAAAAATGGGCATTGGCGACGTCTACTTGATGCGTCTTGAGCAGCTTTATCCCTTCCCGAGTGCAGCAATGATCGAGGAACTCGGCCGCTTTCCAAACGCCGATGTCATCTGGTGCCAGGAAGAGCCCAAGAACCAGGGTGCCTGGACATTCGTGAGCCCGCATATCGATTGGGTGCTGGAGCACATCGGGCGTCAGGGCATGCGGGCGCGCTACGTTGGCCGGGCCGCATCCGCATCGACGGCGACGGGCAGTTTCGCCCGGCACCAGCAGGAGCAAAAGGCGCTGGTTGAGGAGTCACTCACGCTGGACGAAGCCTGACGCCGCACTGACAAAGGAGCGGCGCCTGCGCCGTTCCGCCTTGATGACGTGGCCGATTGATCTCATGACGGGGCTGCAATCTGCCGCGTTTGGGGCCAAGGCCTTGCCCGAATGCAACATCCGCCCCGTGCAGCTCAGGCTATGGCACGGCGCCGCGACCTGAAGACGGCCGGAGAGGGACCCATGTCGATTGAAATCAAGGTGCCAACGCTGGGTGAGTCCGTGGCGGAGGCGACGGTCGGGCAGTGGTTCAAGAAAGCCGGTGACAGCGTGGCCGCCGACGAACCGTTGGTTGAACTTGAAACCGACAAGGTGACGGTTGAGGTCAATGCCCCGTCCGCTGGTGTCCTGGCGGACATCAAGGTGGGCGAGGGTGACACCGTCGAGGTGGGCGCGCTACTCGGCTTCCTTGAGGAGGGCGAAGGCGCGGCCGCTGCCAGCGCTTCGGGTGGCACGGCGTCCGACCAACAGGCGTCCTCAGCGCCGGCACAAGCCGCTTCACCCGCGGCGGCTCAGGCCGCGGCTGCAAGGCAATCCAACGGCGCGGCCCCTGGCGCAACCGATATGCCGCCCGCACCCAGCGCCAAGAAGATGCTGGCCGAGGCCGGCATCGATCCGGCCAATGTGGAAGGCTCAGGGCGTCGTGGCCAGGTTCTGAAAGAGGACGCGCAGCGCGCCATCGCAGGCGGTGCCACGGGTGGCGCTGGCGCCGGCGCGGTGCCACAAGGCGTGCCGGCGTCCGCTTTCGCCGGTCTTGCCCCAACCGCCACGCCATCACAGCAGGCCCGCCAGGCACCCGGCGATGACGACGCGTCACGCGAAGAGCGGGTGCGCATGTCGAAACTGCGCCAGACGATCGCGCGGCGCCTGAAGGACGCGCAAAACACCGCCGCGATGCTCACGACGTTCAACGATGTCGACATGGGCGCGATCATGGACCTGCGCAACGCATACAAGGCGCAGTTCGAAAAGCGCCACGGCGTGAAGCTGGGCTTCATGGGCTTCTTCGTCAAAGCCTGCCTGCAGGCGTTGCAGGAAGTGCCTGCCGTGAATGCCGAGATCGACGGCACGGACCTCATCTACAAGAACTACTATCACATCGGCGTGGCCGTCGGCACCGATAAGGGGCTTGTGGTCCCCGTCATCCGTGATGCCGACCGCATGAGCCTTGCGGAGATCGAAAAAGAGATCGGCGCGTTGGGCCTGAAAGCGCGCGACGGCAAGCTCGGCATCGCCGACATGCAGGGCGGCACGTTCACAATCTCCAACGGCGGTGTTTATGGATCGCTGCTGTCAACGCCGATCCTGAACGCACCGCAGTCCGGCATTCTGGGCATGCACCGCATCGAGCAGCGGCCGGTGGTGCGCGATGGGCAGGTCGTGCCGCGCCCGATGATGTACCTCGCGATGTCGTACGACCACCGGATCGTGGACGGCAAAGAGGCCGTGACTTTCCTGGTGCGCATCAAGGAGGCGCTGGAAGATCCGCAGCGTCTGTTGCTGGACGTGTGACGACCGAAGCGCGTGGTCGAAGGCTGCGCGCACTGGTGACGCGGCGGCCGACCAGAGTGAAGCGATACGCTTGAGCAGGGACGGTGGCTGATGTTGCGCAAGGTCGTACGCTGGCTGACAGGCCAGGATCGCGCCAACAGCAGACCGCCGGCCGGCGCATCGGGCAGTGAGGCCATCCTGCCTGGCGATGGCAAGGCACCGCATGGTGCCGCTCAGTCCATCACCACAGCCAACACGCATGCCGGGCGCATGGCCGTTCCTGCCCGCGCTGAGCCAAGTGCGCACGCTAATCCGAGGTCGCGCTCTAAGCCGACTGCGCACGCTGGGGCAGAAGTCGCGGCGGACGAGCCGCCAATGTCACAGGACATTGCGGGCGGGAGCTCAAATGACGATCTCCCCAGCACGCCCGTAATGGGCAGCGCTGACAGCACAGCGGAGCCCACCCCATCAGGTCAGGACGCCCCAACGGCGGCCGGCGCCATGCCGGTTTCCGCATCGACGTCCCCCCCACGCAAGCCCTCGTCTGATCCAGAAAGGTCCACACCCATGGCCGATGCCGCCCCCCAGAACTTCGACATGGTTGTCATCGGCACCGGCCCGGGCGGCTACGTGTGCGCGATCCGCGCCGCTCAACTCGGCATGTCCGTTGCGGTGGTGGAAAAGCGCGATGCCCACGGCGGCACGTGTCTCAACGTGGGCTGCATCCCCTCCAAGGCCCTGCTGCACGCCTCTGAGCTTTTCGAAGAGGCTGGCCACGGATTTGAGGACATGGGCATCACGGCCACGCCCGCTCTCGACCTCAAGAAGATGATGGCCTTCAAGGACGAAGGCATCGACGGCAACACGCAAGGCATCGATTACCTGTTTAAGAAGAACAAGATCACGCCCTTCATCGGCACAGGCCAGATCACCGCGCAGGGCGAGGTGACCGTCAGCCCAAGCGGCGCCAACGGTTCCGCAGAGCCGCAAGTGCTCAACGCCAAGCACATCGTCATCGCAACGGGCTCCGACGTCGCTCGCCTTCCGGGCATTGAGATCGACGAAAAGCGCATCGTCTCCTCAACCGGCGCGCTGGAGCTGGAGACGGTGCCGGACCATCTGGTGGTCATCGGCGGCGGCATCATCGGCCTGGAGCTGGGCTCGGGCTGGCGCCGGCTGGGCGCGAAGGTGACCGTGGTTGAGTTTCTTGACCGGATCACGCCGACGGAGGATGCCGAGGTCGCTAAGAAGTTCATGCAGATCCTGAAAAAGCAGGGCATGGACTTCATGCTCGGCCACAAGGTGACAGAGGCGACGGCCGGCGAAGGCAGCGTGACGTTGAAGATCGAGCCCAGCGCCGGCGGCGACGCCCAGACGATGCAGGCCGACGTGGTTCTGGTGGCGGTGGGCCGAACGCCCTACACCGAAGGCTTGGGCCTTGAAGCCGTGGGCGTGCAGAAAGACAATCGCGGCCGGGTGATGGTCGATAAGCACTTCCGCACGAATGTGGAAGGCATCTATGCGATCGGCGACGTGATCGTCGGGCCGATGCTGGCCCACAAGGCCGAGGAAGAGGGCGTGGCGCTGGCCGAGACGCTGGCAGGCCAGGCCGGTCACGTGAACTACGGCGTCATTCCGTCGGTGATCTACACCTACCCTGAGGTCGCCTCTGTCGGGCGGACCGAAGAAGCCCTGAAAGAGGCGGGCATCAAGTACCGCAAGGGCTCGTTCCCGTTCATGGCCAACGGACGCGCCAAGGTGAACCGCCAGACGGATGGCTTCGTGAAGGTGCTGGCGGACGCTGCGACAGACCGCATCCTGGGCGTGCACATCGTGGGCCCGCAGGCCGGCAACATGATCGCTGAGGCGGCTGTCATCATGGAGTTCGGCGGCTCGGCGGAGGATCTGGCGCGCACCTGCCACGCCCACCCGACGCTGACGGAAGCGGTGAAAGAAGCCGCCCTCGCCGTCGATGGCCGCGCCCTGCACATGTGACATTCAGTCAGAGACATTGAACAGAAGGCCGACCCGCCGTTCACTTGCACGCACCTGGAGCCAGAGGGTGACGCCAGACAGCAAGTTGAAAAATCTAAGAGCCCTCCAGGATCGCATCGGCGAGCTTTTTGCCCAGAAAGCACGTGCGATGGGTGCGTCGACCAATCTTGTGAGCGGCGCAATGATCCTGGGTGGTGCGGCACTGGCGGGCCTCGCGCCGTACATCGGACCCGCTGGCCCTGATACACTTCCATGGGGTACTGTTGGCGGTATTCTTGGCGCAACTCTCGCTTTCCTTGGAGGTGCATGGTCGCTCTTCAATGACCAAACCGCACCGACAGCTTTGGAAGAGGCACGCAAAGCGCTGGATGCCGCAGTTGAGGCAGAGACTACAAACCAGAAGAGAGCGGCTGAACTACAGCAACTTGAAGAGCAATTCGTTCTTGAAGGTGCACAATGGGAGCGCTTTTCCGAATGGCAAGCCTTATTCATCTCCACCACAATGACGCTGATCGAAGGCGTTGAGAATCTTGTGACAAGAGGAGGTGCGCCAGACGAGACGACGGTTCAAAAACTTGTTGATCTTGAGTCACTCAACCTCACACGGCTTCTCCGTTTCAAGGCTGGAGAGTACTGGACACTTGCGGTCTACAAGTATGACACAACCGAGGACTGTCTTGAATGCGTCGCACACATGCGGGCACACCGCGGAGACGAGCGAAATACGCACCGCACCTGGGCAGTTGGAGAGGGGATTGCGGGCCAATGTTTCCAGCTCGCAAACGAACTTGTTGTGGCTGATCTCACAGACCAACAGCAGGCATCCTGGCTGTATCTGCGTGAAGAGAACCAACGCCCCGACGACCATCGGAAATACAGATCGTGTGCGGCTGTCCCAGTGATGCCTGGCGCATCAAATCAATGCTGGGGCGTTGTAATCACAAACAGTGATCAGGCTGGACGGTTTCAGCCGGAGGCAGATGGTTTGGTTCAACATAACCTTTTGCCCGTTCGGATCCTCGCCATGCTTTTGGCGATTATTGTGTCAAACAGCCAGCGTGGCACGGCATAGTGCCGACGTACCTTGACACCAAGCTCTTCTGTGGCGAAATTAGTGATTCGATTGACGGAGTAGATCCATGGAAAATAAGATTTCGCCACAGCCATCGACAGAACAGGTGGCAACATCTGCTGTGGCAGATATCAATCGGCGCATCGAACAGCTTGTAGATCTAGCAATCAACGGAACGGATGACGAGCGGGGTCAAGCAAAGAAGGATCTGCACTATGCCACACAAGACCGTGCCCAGCTGTTGAGCAAGCGTCCCAGGTGGCTCTGACCGTACTTCACGAAACGCACGCTAACCGGCTGGGCCGCCCGACGGTGCGCGCTTGGCGACCGAGCCGCTCGTGCCGACCGAGCCACGCGTGGCAGGTCACCCCCGCGCCGACAACCACAGGGCCTGAAAAGGCCGTGGCGGTGGGCGGGCTGTAGCGGCTCAATGGGCTGCGGCTTCAGCCTTTTTTCACGTAGACGCTGGGGTAGATGCCTTCGCGAATTTTCGCGGCACGGCGACGCGCCTCTTCCAGCGTGAAGGGGCCTTCCACCACAGTCCAGTACCCGTCACGCAGGTTGGAATAGTTGTCGGTCTTGATGACATACGTCTCAAGGCCTCGGCGATTGACCCGGCGCGACTCACGCCGTGCCAGCCCACGCCGCGCCAATCCGTACGACCCCAGAATGACAAAATAGTCACCGAGCTTCTGCGCATCCGGCAGGCGCACGGCGCTCGGCGCGTCGTCATCATCATCGTCTGCGCGCACCGCCCGGGTGGCCACTTGCTGGTTGCCCGATGAGCCACCCGCCGCCTTTTCTGCTGCGGCAGCCTTGGCGCTTTCGGCAAAGACCGTTTCACTGTAGCGGTCCGCAAACGCGTTCAAGGTCGCCTCGTCGCCGTGCTGCTGCACCGCGCTGTAGACCTTGGCGACCTCGCCCAACTCGCGTTTCTCGCCGGGGGCAGCACCGCCGCCATCGCCCGCGGCCGCGCCGCCATCGTCGTGGAAATAAAACGGACGGGTGAACTTGGAGATGTGCCAGGGGAACTGGCGTCCCTCCATCGCGGCGTAGACGTCAAACTTTACGTCATCGAACAGCACGGTGGCGCGGCGGCGCTGCTGATCGATGAGCTGGGTCGCCAGTGCCGACGCGTAGGGCCCATTCACGCCCGAGCCGTCGTAAGCCACCTGCCCGACGTCAGTGGAAAAGGCGATTAGCACACCAGGACGTTGCTGCTCGGCAAAAAACCCGCCGCCGCCGCGCGTGCCCATGCGCAACTCCGAGCGGCAGGCGTCGAACACCAACACATGCAGCGCGTCAGGCGCTGCCCGCTGGACCTCGGACACAATGTCAGACAGCGCCACGGCGCTATACCAGACGTCATCATCCATGCGCGCGACATCGACCGGGATCAGGTAGTTCTTCTGCGTGTCAGGGTTCGCGAGGCCGTGGCCGGCGTAATACAAAAAACCCACCGTGTTGGCCCGCGTGGCCGGGTCCGCCTGGGCGGCGCGTAAGCGTGCAGCGTGACGCCCGACCGCTTTCAGCAGTTCGATACGACTGACATTGCGCACAATTTCGATGTTTTCGCGCTTGAAGCCGGCCAGTGAAAGCGCGCCTTCCATCAATTCTGCATCAGCAACCGCATTGCGCAACGGGGCGACCTGATCGCTGTAGGCGCCATTGCCGATCACCAGCGCGAACTTTTCAGCCGAAGCTGGCGTGATGCCGAGGAGACCCGAAACCAGTATGGCCAATGCAAATCCCAACACGCGCATGGATATTTTCTCCCGTGACCGTATTCCGCCCCTGACCACCATACGCGGCGGCACTGCGGATAACCTCCTGCAAACAGATAAACGGATAACCGGTCAACGTGAATGCCGCCGCGCTTTCATTCTCCGCCAGGACCACAAAGCAGGCCCTTTCGAGCCAGCCGATGCAGGGCGGTGGGAGCACTGCATCGCGACGCAGCATCAATCCCAGGGTTTCGGTGTGTGATCGAGCGCTTCCCATCGGCCCTGGGCCTCACACCAGGCCGCTTCCGCGCGGGCTTCATGGTGCGCGATGACCTTCGCAGCCGCTCCTTGCAACTGGTGCGGGTCAAGCGCCGCGCAGGCATGGTTGGCCGCCACAATGCGGGGCAAAGCCTGGGCACTTGCCACGTCGTTCAGATACCCGAACACGTCCTGGAGCGGCTTGATGTGCTTCAAGAGCTTTGCCGCTGGCCGTTTCTCATCTGCGCCTGGCAGACAGGGCGCGAGAAACTCCACGCCATAACGCAACCCTTTGAGATCCTTACGCATCTCGTGGCGCTCCTCGATGCTGAGATCAGCCAACCGCCCGCCCCAGCGCGCAACGCGCCGCCATCGCTTGGCAAGCGCCTTGCGGGCCAGCTTTTGAAGGCCGGCCGGTGCCCAGTGCGGATCGCTCCCGTGGTGCGCCATTGCACGCTCAACAGCGAGATCGAAAAGCAGGGCGTTGAGTTTCAGGCGTGTCCAGGCGGGGCCTTCAAGCGCGCCGCGCACCTCGGCGCGGGTCCGCGACTGGTGGCGCTGGAGCGCGGCGCGCATGCCCGCGGCCTCGGCGTTCGTAAGCTCTCGCGCCGCCGCACCGGCGATGATCTCAGCCAACAGAACATCGGCATCGCGCAATGGACTGATGACACGTCCCAGATCGCGTGCGTCATCGCAGAGCGTGCGCATCGCAGCGGTGTCCGTGAGGGGTTCAAACAGACGAATGGCCGTGCGTAACCGGCGCAGCCCGACACGGAGCTGGTGCGGGCCTTCCGGATCGTCATGGGCGCACACGACCTGCCAATTTCCGATGATCTGGCGGCACGCATCGCCACCGATGGACGACAGCGCCGTCGCCAAATCGTCGTCGGCCGCGGCGGCGGCCTTGCGGGAAAACACAGCGCAAGCCGCGTCGGTCGGTTCGTTGGACAACACCGCTGAACGGCACCAATCCTGCCCCGTGACCAACGCATGCCGCAGGCGGTAACCAGCCTCGGCCTTGTTGACCTGAGAGGGCCGACAGCGCGCATTTGACAGCAGCGCCTCGGCCGCGGACAGGAGCAGGAACGTCGGCCCGTCCTTCATCTCCAGTTCCACCTCACGCAGCGGCAGGGCCGCGCCGAGAGTTGTTACGACACCGTCGTCGAGCGCGCACTCGATCCTCGCTTGCCCGCCTTGCAGCGCGGCGTTGCCAGAGGCCTCGCCATTTGATCTGTCGCGCCTTCGCGGTGCCGCTGGGCTTTTTCCAATCGGGCCGTGCAATGGTGTCAGACGTTGTGTGACGACAGCGGTGAAGCGCTGCATTCGGGTCTCGAACACGCGGATGAGCTTTGCGCCGTCCATGCTGGACAGGATCGCCGCGCGCACCGCCTCATCGCTGATCGCATCCAGCAGCGGCGTCGGCCGTGGCACCCGGGCATTGAGTTCGCGCGTTTTTGAGAGGCCGTTTTCAAGGCTGCGGCCGACCTTGACCGTTTGCACCCACCCTGCCCGCTCGCGACGGATGCGCAGGGCAATCTTTGCGCGAGCGAGACGGTGGTCAGCGGTATCGAAGTAAATGGAACGTAGGTGTTCTTTTTTGGGCGTCTGAACATGCGTGCCGAACGCGGCGAGCGCTTCCTGGCAGCCCCGCAGCTTTTGGCGCAATTGCGCAACCGTTTTTGCGTCAACGGTGAGTTTTAATTCGATTTCCTGGTCAGCCATCTTCAATGTAACAGTTTTGTGACAGAAGCTGGCGACCATATGGCCATCGCTATCCCAACGTCAATGCGCGCGTTTGCAGAAACAACAGGCAGCCGCATGGATGGCCCGCGCACTACTGGCCGAGAAACGAGGCTACGACCGTTATCCGTGGCGATGCGGCTTGGATGGCGAAAGCATCCCAGTGGAGTGGGGGCGTTCGAGATCTATACATCCAGCCCTTATGGGCCCAAGGCGGCGCGGCATCGCGCGCCGCAAACGCGGGAAGCGGCGGGGTCGCAAGCTGGCTCGATTAACGTGACGCCTCGAAACGAGGAGACCGGTTGCGGCATCAGTCAATCGGCGAGAGCGTATAGCCGGCCTCACTGAACAGTTTCACCAACCCCGTTTCTCCCGGCAAATGCAGCGCACCAACAGCAACGAATGCATTGCCGCCTCCTAAAAGCGGAAGCGCGCGTTCGGCCATGGTGCGATTGCGGATTTCGAGGAGTGCTTTTTGAAACCCCTCAAGCGCGAGGTCCAGGTCTTCCACGTCGCGCGACAGATATCGCGTCAACGGCCAGATGACCGCCAGCCGGCGTTCCAGATAGAGCTGGATCAGCGTTTCATAGCTGTCCTCAATACGGTCCGCCATGGCGAGGTTGGCCTGGAGCCAGGCAATCTGCGCTTTGAGCGGAAGGCTGGCCATGGCTTTGAGTTGCTCGGCCGGTGTTTCCAGACCGATGGTCCGCGCACCCGAATTGGCAGCGATCTGTTCAAGGCGGCTGTCGAGCGTCGCAAGGCCGGCGGCGGAGCGTTTGTGCTCGCAGGCCGGCGCCGCCAAAAGGACCGAAACGAACCAGGGTTTGACCATGTCGGCGAGGCCAGCTGGCATACCGGCACCAGCCAGCAGGGTGCGCGCCTGCTCGACTTCGCCCTGGGAAAGAAAGTCCGACAATTTGCGGCCATCGGTGAAGATCAGTTCGCTTCCCATCGACATGATCGATGACGCCGCGTCAGCGCCGTCCAGCCCGGCGATCTCGACGGCCAGCGTTTCGGCGCGCTTGAGTGCTTGCAGCGCCTGCTCCGGCAGGTCGTTGACCCGGGCGTCGGTCACGTGGACCGTACCGAAGAGATAGGACGGCGCGACACCATCGCGCTCAACGCGCCAGAAAATAGCCTCGCTGTTTTCGGTGGCCTGCGCGTCCTGAATGATCTGCGCGAAAGCCGCCGGATCGTTCGCCTCGATCTCTTTCAGCAGGTTGGAGCCTGTACAGGTAGGCGCGGCCGACGCCTGGGCGCGGGCAGGCCCGGTTGCAATCACGAACGCCATGAACGCAGCAACGACGGCGGCAACAGCGAGGCTCGACAGGCCCCGGAAATGGTTGGTCAAGATCTCAGCTCCAGGCGCAGTGGCGCATCGGGACGGCGCCTCTTGTTTGCATTGGCAAAAGGACGAACGGCCTCACGCCCGCGGATGCGCGGACGCATAGATGGCTACGAGGCGTTCGCTCTGCACTTTGGTGTAGTTCTGCGTGGTCGAAAGTGAAGCATGCCCCAACAGCTCCTGGATCTGACGCAAATCGCCACCCGCGTTGAGCAGGTGCGTTGCGAACGAGTGGCGCAGGGCGTGCGGTGTTGCCGTTTCGTCCAGGCCGAAAGCCTCCCGCAGGCCCGCCACAAGCAATTGGATGATCCGTGGACTGAGGGGCCCACCCTTCTCTCCCAGAAACAGGGGATCGGCCTGTTCCATGGTGTAGGGCACCAGTGAAAGATAAGTGCGCACGGCTTGCTGCGTGACGGGCAGAACCGGCACACGCCGCTCTTTCCCACCCTTACCGACGATCCGAAGGACGTCGCGCAAGCCCGTGGGCGCATCGCTGACGCGAAGGCCAAGCGCCTCACCAATGCGCAGGCCCGAGCCGTAGAGCAGAAGCAGCACTGATGCGTTGCGCGCCGTCACCCACCGCGGCGCGTCACCGACAGACGCAACCGAAGGACCGGCCGCCGGGAGGACCAGATCGCGCGCGATCGCCGGCTCCAGGGGACGCGGCAGCCGCGCCTTTGTCTTTGGCAAGGCAACGGCGCGGGCGGCGCGGTTTTCCAGCAGGCCCTTTTGTTCCCAATGGCGGAATGCACTGCGCAGGGCCGAGACGGTGCGCGATATTGACCGTGCGCTCAGCCCCTCTCGCTTACGCGCCGCCATGAAGCCGCGCACATCGGAGGGCTTGAGGGCCGCCAGGTCCCCCAACGTCGGCGGATAGCCACGTTGGACCTGAAGATGAGCCGTGAAGCGCTCTGCGTCACGGCCATACGCGGCGACCGTATGGCTGGAAAAGCCGCGTTCGCGCTCGAGATGGTCCAGCCACGCCCCGACGGCGGCACGCAGGTCCGTATCAAGGCCAAGCTCCGATTGCCCGGCGTGGCGCGCGGCCCGTAATTGAGGTCTGCTCGTCACGACCGTTTGTTCCTCGCATCCCGCAGATCGTGCGGATTGTCGGACACCAACAAGCAGATGCTCCGGTTATCAAAAGGTTAACGCGGTCGTCCGGAACGGGGCAGCGCGCCAGACAATGGGTGTGTCCCCCCGGCACAGCGGCTCGTGGGATCGTAAGGCCGAAGCAGAAAACTGCTGGAAAAGCCGACGGTTGCGTGGCGCTGCGCCAGGCGCAAGCGCATACTGAATGGTGATTCGCGGTGGCCGTGTTGTTGCGCGTTGCCGACGCCAAGCGTCGGCATGCTGCGCGGACAAGCGGGTGGGGAATGCCTGCGGTGCGCGCCTCCTTGCGCTCTGTTTGGCCTGGGAACGCCGTGGCTCGCCCAGGTGCAATTCTGGGCAATCGCAATCGCCGCGATGGCCGACGGCACCTGTCCGGCCTCCGTACAGTCGGCCGCTGCTGGCGCACATCGGCGCTCCGCGGCCCCAACAGGTAAGGCTTGGCTCATGCGCTTTGGCGCGGCCCTCATTGCCGCTGTGGTCTGTGGTTTCTCGCTGGCATTCGCGACCGCGCAACTGACCGGCGCGTCGAGCCTCATCACCGGCACACCGGGAGGCCCGGTGGCGGGCAGCGCCATGGATTTCGATCCCATCGCGCTGTTCGCGGCGCTGATGATGGCGATCTCCTTCGGGATCACGACCGCAGCGATCTTTTTTGCCCGCGGCCAACAGCGCCTGCGCGGCGAGGCCGAAGCAGCGCGCGACGAAGCGCAACAGGCACAATTGCGGGTCCATCGCTCATTTCAGAGCCTGCAGGAGTGCCTCGCAAGCGAGCGGCTCGCCATTGTGCGCTGGACGTCTCACGGACCGCCGCAGGTGTTGTTCAACACGCTTTCAGGCGACGTCCGCGCCCCCGATCATCTGCTCGATCCGGCGCTGTGGCTGAGCGAACACGATGCTGGTCGCCTTCAGCGCGCCCTCTCTGGCCTGCGCGAAAGGGCGACGGGCTTCGTGCTCACCGCCAGCACGCGGGACGAGCGTTGGGTGAGCCTGACGGGGCGGTCGGCCGGAGGTGAGCCGATCCTCACGGTGCGCGAGCTGGAAGGCGACGCCTTAAGGGCTGTGACCCGAGCAGCCGCCCACGCCGAAGCACTGAGCGAACTGGAGAACTACCGGCGCTTGTTTGACGACCTGCCGCTGCTGATCTGGTTTTCCGATGCCGAAGGCCGGACGATCTGGGCCAACACCGCGTACACAACGACGGTAGCAGAGCCGGGCGAGGATGGCGCGCGCGGTGAGGGAGCCACCGCGGCAGACGCTGCAGCCGCCCGAGCGTCCACAGATGCGAGAGACGCGAGGGAAGCCGGACGCTCCGCCGTGCTCAGCCGGACCGCGCCGCTGCTCGACGCCACCGACCGTGCGCGGCTGGTGGCACAGCTTGGCCGCCCCATCGCGGCTCAATCCGCCGACGAGACTGGCCCCGCGTCAACGCCATCCGGCTCGCCCGCAACGGCCGGCGCAACTGCCCGCCTCGGCGTCACACTGGCCGGCGAGCGCCGGACGCTGGACGTATCCGCCGTCCGAATGGGCTCGCTGGTGGCTTTCTTTGCCAGCGACGTCACTCAACTGGAGCAGTCGCGCGTAAATCTGACGCGACTGGCAACAGCCTACAACCGGACCCTGGACAAGGTCTCCACGGCCATCGCGACCTTCGGGGCCGATGCCCGGCTTGTCTTCCACAACGATGCGTTCAATGCGCTGTCCGGCCTCAGTGCGCCCTGGCTTGCGTCCCGCCCGCGCGAAGGCGAAGCGCTCGACCGCCTGCGCGAGCGCGGATTGCTGCCCGTGACGCAGGACTACCGGCGCTGGAAGACCGAATTGATGGACACCATCCGTGCGCAGGACAGCATGGAGGACTGGTGGCACCTGCCAGATGGCCGGACGCTGCATGTGATTGCCGAAAAGCAGCCCGATGCTGGCGTGACCTACCTGTTCGACGATGTCAGCGAAAAGCTGGAGCTGGAAAGCCGCTTCAATGAGCTGCTCAAGGTGCAGGGGCAGACACTGGACCAGCTCAACGAGGGCGTGGCGGTGTTTGCGACAGACGGACGCCTCAAGCTGTTTAATTCTGCGCTCGGCGGCGTCTGGGCACTGGATGACGTGCCGCTTGTTACCGAAAACGGGATCCACGTGTCCGAGCTGTTCGATCGGCTCAAGAACCAGCACGCCAACGATGATGACTGGGCACGCATCGAGGCTGCCGTCTTTGCCATGGACGGTGAAAGCCGCATGGTGGCAGGGCAGATCCACCGCGAGGACGGCATGGTGATCGCCTACTCGGTGGAGCCACTGCCAGACGGCGGCACACTGGTCACCTTTTCCGACATCACGGACAGAACGCGCGCCGAACAGGCCCTCATTGAGCGCAACGAGGCTCTGGTTGAGGCCGACAGGCTGAAGACCGCCTTCGTCTCACACGTCTCCTACGAACTGCGCACACCTTTGACGAACATCATTGGCTTTGCCGAATTGCTCTCAAGCCCGCGCACAGGACGCCTCAACGCCAAGCAGCGCGAGTACCTGAGCGACGTGCACGGCTCAGCAAAAACGCTGCAGACCATCATCAATGACATCCTCGATTTGGCGACCATCGATGCTGGCAACTTTGACCTGCGGCTTGCCCCGACCACGCCCAGGGCCATCATTGAAGCGGCCGTCGCCGGGCTGGCCGACAGGATGGACAAGGCGCGCATTGCGCTCACCGTTTCCATTGACCCGGATGCGGGTGACTTCGTCGCCGACACGCACCGCGCCGCGCACGTCGTCTACAATCTGTTGGCCAACGCGGTTGGCTTCTCCGAGCCGGGCTCCCGTGTCTCCGTGGCGGCCGAGCGACGTGGCGCTTTCATGGTGTTTGAGGTGACCGACGAAGGCTGCGGCATCCCTGAGGACCGCCAGAAAAGCATCTTTGAGCGCTTTGAAAGCAACCACGCCAATGGGCGTCGGCGTGGGGCAGGGCTTGGACTGGCGATCGTCAAGAGCCTTGTCGAGTTGCACGGCGGTACCGTCGCACTGACGTCGGAGATTGACGTGGGAACGACCGTCGAGGTGCATTTTCCGCTGATCCCGCCGCAGCATGACAGCGTGGACGCCACGCGCTTCCGCTCCGACACGATGGCCGACGCCATGGGCATGGCCATCGACGAGCCGCGACCGCCGCTGCCGGGCCCATTGCGCGCGCCTGTTGCGCCATCGCGACCGGCCATGAACGACGGCGCCGCCTGCCTGACGGAGAGTGACGAGGACGCCGCTGAAAGTGGTGCCAATGCAGAGGAAGCCCTGCCGTCCTGGGATGAGCCCGCTCCTGCCGATGCGATGCGCGAGGCGAGCCCCGCGCCATCGCCGCAATCCGCGGCCTGAGGTCGGCGGCTGCGTCCCCTGCGCCACCTGGACACCTCACCTTTGGCGCCCTGGCACGATCAGGCGTGCCCCAGCCCCGCCCAGATGCTGTAGGACAGCGTTTCATCGTCGCTGAGGGCTTCGTCGGTGTTCAGGGTCGGCACGTCCGCTGGGGCAAGCTCGGCCATGGCGTTCCGGCAGCGTGTGACCGCGCGAGGCGCACCCGGCACGCAATCGCGATGCGCTGCGAGGCGCGCTCCATTTTTCTGCCAGTGCGAGGTGCACGTGCACACCGATCCTGACGCCACCACGCCATCCGCCGAACACGAGGTCACGCCGACCTTGCCAGGCCGCAACAACGGCAACGACGGCGGAACGCTTGGCACAGTTCTGTTCACCGATATCGACGAGGATCGTCTTCGGCTGATCGCCGAAGTGCTCGCAGCGATCATTGAAGCGCCCGCAACAGTCTGCCTGAGCGGCGATCTCGGCGCCGGAAAAACGACGTTTGCACGCGCTTTCATACGGGCGGCGGCGGACGATGCCGCGCTTGACGTGCCGAGCCCGACCTTCACGCTGGTGCAGAGCTACGCCGGCACCCGCTTCGCCCTGGCGCATGCCGATCTCTACCGCCTGACATCGGCGGACGAGATCGATGACCTGGGGCTTGAGGATGTGTTTTCCTCCGGGGTGGCGCTGATCGAATGGCCGGGCCTCGCCGATGCCGCGCTGCCGGCCACACGCTTTGAAATCGCAATCACGCCCGCGCAAAACGCCGACAGGCGAAATGTGGAAATCGTCGGCCTGCGCGCGCAAGGCCGCCTGCCGGTTCGCGCCTGCCCTGTTGGCCTCATTGAGCGGCTCAGACTGATCGAAGGGTTTTTGAGCCGGACCGGATGGTCGAACGCGCGTGTCCGATACCTGAAGGGTGACGCCTCGCCGCGCGGGTATGCCCGGCTAACGGCGCCGGACGGACAGACCGCCATCCTGATGAATGCGCCGCGCCAGCCAGATGGCCCGCCAATCCGCGATGGCAAGCCGTACAGCGCAATCGCCCACCTGGCCGAGGATGTCCGCCCCTATCTGGCCGTGCGTCACGGCCTGACCATGGCAGGGTTGCGCGTGCCGGGGCTCGTCGCCTCCGATGTCGATGCCGGCCTGCTCATCGTGGAAGACCTCGGCGACCACGTCGCGGCGGAGGCGATGCGCAGTGGCACGCTGGTAACGGAGATTTATACACACGCAGTGGACGCTCTCGTTCATCTGCGACGCCATACCATGCCAGCGGTACTGCCACTTGGCGTGACCGACGCCACGGAGCCTTCGCCAGTCGCGTCCCGCCTACCGGACGGCTCCGTCGAGACCACCCAGGCGCACACCCACTACATTCCGCCCCGCTACGACCTTGATGCGCTGATGATCGAGGTGGAGCTTTTCACGGACTGGTTCCTGGCGCGGGCGCGGCCGGACCTGTCTGACCTCGAGGTCAATGCTGCGCGCGCATCGTTCCGCACGCTCTGGCAGCGCCATCTGATGACGCTGGCCCCGTCCGATCACTGGGTGATCCGCGATTTTCACTCTCCGAACCTGATGATCCTCCCTGCGGCGGCCGGAGCACCAGAAAACGGCCCACTGCTCACGGAGTCCGGGTCCGCCACCACGGTCGCGCCAACGCTCGGCATACTCGATTTTCAGGACGCCCTGCGCGGCAGTCCGGCCTACGACCTGGTGTCCATTCTCCAGGACGCTCGGGTCGACATCAGCGAACGGGAGGAAAACGAGCTTTTCGCGATGTACCTCGACCGGGCCGACCCTGAGTGGCGCAAGGCAGGAGCGGGCCTTTCGAGCGTCATTCACCTGCGGCGCGAATATGCCATCCTCGGTGCGCAGCGCGCTACGAAGATCCTTGGCATTTTCTCCCGCCTGTCGCAGCGCGATGGCAAGCACGCTTATCTGGATCACATGCCGCGCGTGCACGGCTACCTGCGCCGCAACCTGCGCCATCCCGTGCTGGCCGACCTCAAGGACTGGTACGATCACTATGTCCCGGACGTGCCCGAACAGGGACGGAGCGCCCCGTCCGACGATCAAAGCACGACCGAAGCCGACCATCCCACAACGGCGATGATCCTGTGTGCCGGGCTTGGGACCCGGATGCGGCCGATCACGCTCACCACGCCAAAGCCGCTTGTGAAAGTCGGCGGCCGATCCATGCTGGACCACATTCTCGACCGCTTTTCGGATGCGGGCGTGAACACCTGCGTGGTCAACGCGCATTACCTCGCCGAGCAGATTGACGCCCACGCCGCCAGCCGCTTGAACCCCATGATCCGCGTCAGCGATGAGCGCCGCACCGTTCTGGATACGGGCGGCGGCGTGTTGAATGCGATCAACATGCTGGGCTCCGGGCCCTTTTACATCCAGAACGCCGACAGCCTCTGGTTCGATGGCGAGGTGCCAACGCTGGAACGCATGGCCGCAGCGTGGGACGCAACGCGGATGGACACGTTGCTGCTTCTGGTTCCCCGGAACCTCGACACAGGCTATCGCGGCGCGGGTGATTTTCTCCTCGATGAGACCGGCCGCCTCGTCCGCCGTGGTGACCGCCCCGAGGCGCCGTTCGTGTTCGCGGGTCTTTCCATTGGCACACAGCGCCTCTTCGAGCCGGCGCCAGCGATGCCGTTTTCGCTCAACGCGGTCTGGAATGCGGCCATCACGCGCGGGCGGGCGTACGGACTGATCCACACCGGAGCCTGGCTGCACATTGGCGATCCTCAAGCCCTGGCCGATGCCGAAATCGCCATTGCGGGGCTATCGGCAGCGGCGGGCGGTTGAACGGACGCGGGCCACAGCGGAGCAGACAATGCCGGACCTCCAGGCGCCAGATCGGGACGCCGCACGCGTGTGGACTATACCGTTCGGCGCCGACTTCCTGGCCACACTCATCGACGGGCTGCGCACCGACGCTCTGGGTCTGGGGCTGAGCGATCCGGCCGCCGACCCGCTGTCTCTTGCGAGGGTGACGATTTATCTTCCGACACGGCGCGCCGTCACGGCATTGCGCTCGGCCTGGGTCCGCACCTTCTCAGGTGCGGCGCTGCTGCCGGACTTCAGACCGATCGGAGCCCCGGACGAAGAGCCTGACGCCGTCGCGTCTCTCATTGCCGGCCTGCGGAGCCATCCGACCGGTGCGCCTCCAGGCACCCAATTGCCTGCAAACCTGTCCGCACCGCCCATCGGCGACGTCGAGCGTCGCATCGTCCTGACGCATCTCGTGCTGAGGTGGGCTGAGACGGCCGGCGCAAACACGCTGCGCGGACGCGCCGTGGCGCCCGGTCACGCGATACAGCTCGCGGATGAGCTGATCAGGACGCTCGACGAGGTGGAAACAGAGGGCGCCGACCTGTCCCGGCTGTCGACACTCGTACGGGAGGAATTTTCTCACCACTGGGCCCTGACGCTCGACTTCCTCAGGGTGATCACCGAATTCTGGCCCGCATACCTCGCGGCCTCGGGTCAATGCCCACCGGCCGCCTTGCGCAACGCAACGCTGGACGCCGCCGCGCAACGTCTGATCGAGCAACCGCCGGCCAACCCGGTGATCGTGGCAGGGGTGACCGGCAGCGTCCCTGCCACGCGTCGCTTCATGTGTGCGGTGGCCGGCCTGCCTGCCGGCCGTATTATTCTCCCTGGCGTCGATCAGGCCCTGCCGCCGCACTTGCAGAAGCTGATCATGGGCACAGTGCCCGAGCATCCGCAGCACTGCCTGTTGCAGCTTCTTTCTGCACTTGAGAAAAGCCCTGAGGAGGTCCAACCGCTCCGTCCGTCCCTGTCCGCCGACGGCAAACGCCACCAGACCGTGGCCCCTCGCGACACCCAGGCCGGCGATCCCCCCGCGGTCGGCCAAGCTGCGGACACGCCATCGGACTGGCCATCAGATGCACCCGGGGCCTCGCCCGGTGATGGCCTGCCAACCCTACTGGCCAGCGTGATGGCCCCGGTCGGTGAGGACCCCGGCTGGGCACGACTGCGCACGCAAGCCACGCCCGGCCTCGCCCAGGCGCTCGACCATGTCTCCCTTCTTGAGGCTGCCGACGCAGAAGAAGAGGCGCATGCCATCACCCTCGCACTGCGTGAAACGGCGGAGCATCCGGAGCGAACGGCTGCGCTCGTCACGCCCGACAGGCGGCTGGCGCGCCGGGTCGAGGCGAAGTTGCAGGCACTTGGCCTGGCGGTTGACGACAGTGCCGGCCGTCCACTCGCCAAGACGCCGCCCGGCGCCTTCATGGATCTCGTCATCGGTGCCTTTGACGCGCATTTTGCTCCCGTTGAGACCATGGCGCTTCTCAAGCACCCGCTTTGCCGTCTTGGGCTCTCAGCCGGGGAGGTGCGGCGGGCGGCGCGTTTGCTGGAATTGCACGTGCTGCGCGCGGAGTATTTCGGCACCGGCATCGCGGGGCTGCGCAGGGCATGCCTGATGCGTGCGGCCGACGCTGGCGCCCCTGGCATCGACACAGGCATCCATCATCCGCAAGGCCATGGCGAAAACAGCGTCGTGGGCGCCAGCAACGATGGCGCGAACGATGAGAGCACGGAGCGCACGTTCTCACGCATTCTGGACCTGCTGGACCGGCTTGAGGTCGCGTTCGCGCCGTTGAGCCACCTGCGGTCGGACGGTGCGCCGGCCCAGGGTCCCCAGGCGAGCGGACACAGCCCGGCACATCCCCTGCGCGCTTACGTGGCGGCACACTGCGAGGCGGCCATTGCACTCGCGGCAAGCGGTGCCGCCGAGGCAACGACCGAAACAGCGAGCGAAGCAGCGGCCGGCCCAACGACCGAGCCAACTGTGGGCGCCCACCCAATCAGCGCTGCCCAGCACCCACTGTGCAGCGGTGAAGGCGGACGGGCCCTGATGGATTTGGTCTCGGCCATCATGGCCCAGGAGATCGCGCAACCTGAGGTGATGCCCGATGCCTACGGCGACGCGTGGCGGGCGCTGGCCACAGGCGTGACTGTCCGCAACGAAACGCCGGCGCACCCGAGAATTTTCATCTGGGGCCCTTACGAGGCGCGCCTGATGCGGGTGGATCGCTGCATCCTCGGGGGCCTGAACGATGGCGTCTGGCCTGAGATCGCATCGCCGGACGCCTGGTTGAACCGTCCCATGCGCCGGGCGCTCGGCTTGCCCGCGCCGGAGTTCGAGACCGGCCTTGCCGCACACGACTTCTGCTCCCTCCTTGGGCAGCCGGAAGTGATCCTCACCCGCGCCCAGAAGATTGACGGATCGCCCACCGTGCGGTCGCGCTGGTTGATGCGCATGGATGCGGCGTTGAAGGGGCTCGGCCGCCAGAACGGCATCGCGCCACGCGAGGTGCCGCGCTGTCTCGCCTGGGCACGCACCGCGGTGCGTCCACCGCAACACACACCCCGGCCTGCGCCGGCGCCGCAACCACCCGTGAGGGCGCGGCCACGTCGGATCAGCGTCACCAGGATCGGCGAGTGGATTGCGAACCCCTACGCCGTGTTTGCATCAGAGATCCTGCGGTTGCGCAAACTGCCTTCCATTCAGCCGGACGCAACGCCGGCCTTGCGCGGCACGCTGCTGCACGGCGTCCTCCAACACCATGCCACGCGGTTCGCCGTCTCCGAAGACGACAATCCACCCGACAACGCCGCGGTGCTCGCCATGCTGATGGCGATCGCGCGCGAAAACCTCGCCGCCCATGGCGCCCATCACCGCATGGAGCAACTTTGGCTGCCACGCCTGGAGCGCTTTCTCTCCTGGTTCCTCTCAGACCAGGGGGCATCTGTCGCGATGGGGCACCGGACATGGAGTGAAATCCGGGGCACACTCGTTCTCCCAGCGCCGGCTGGCCCCTTCGAGATCACCGCGCGCGCGGACCGCATTGATGTGGCCCCGAACGGTGCCGTGCGGATCATCGACTACAAGTCCGGAACCGCGCCATCGCAAAAGAAGGTGCTTGCCCTGCTGGCGCCGCAACTGCCGCTGGAGGCGCTGATGGTGCTGCGCGGCGCATTTCCCCTCCATGATCTACCGAAGGCAAGTGCGCCCACGGCCCTCCCGGAGTTGTGCATCGGCACATGCGAATACATCCGCGCCAAGGGCGGGCTGGACGCCGCGGACCACGTGGTCATCGCCGGGGATAAACTGGGAGGCGCCATCGACGAACTCGGCGAGCGCGTGTCAGCGCTGGTTGCCCGCTATGATGATCCGCAGACGGCCTACCCGGCTCTGCGACGTGCGGCATTTGCCGACCGCCACCAGTATGACGATTATGCGCAGCTTGCGCGCGTGGCGGAATGGTCCACCTCCGCCGAGGGAGGCGCAGATGCGGACTGATGGACCTGTTCCTGCCGGGGCGACCGCCGGAGATGAAGGCACGCCCACTGCGGCTCTTGCGGTTGCGGAGACGAGCCGCCGACAGCGGGTGGCTGCGGACCCGGCGACCCACGCCTGGGTGAATGCCAACGCCGGCGCTGGCAAGACCCACGTTCTCGTCCAGCGGGTGGTACGGATCCTGCTGAACGGCACGGCGCCAGAGAAAATCCTTTGCATCACCTACACCAAGGCCGCAGCCAGCGAGATGGCAGCCCGGATCTTCAGGACGCTCGCGGGCTGGGCGATTGCCGACGACACTGAACTCTCCGCGATCCTGAGAGACCTGGGGCACACGCAGGCCTCCCCCGCGCTGCTGGAGCGGGCACGCAGCCTTTTCCTGCGTGCGATCGAAACGCCGGGGGGCCTTAAGATCCAGACCATCCACGCCTTTTGCGAGCGGCTGCTGAAACGCTTTCCGCTCGAAGCCGGGATCCCGGCGCACTTCCAGGTGCTGGATGACAGCGAACAGGCCGCGCTGATCGCACAGGCATTCGAGCGCGTGCTGGAGAATGCCGCCCGCGGTGAGCAGCGCGCGCAGGCCGGCGATGCGGCCGTGCCGACGCTACCGGAGGCGATTGCAACGCTTGGCTTGCACGCAACAGACACGACGCTGTTCGACAGCGCCCGCGACCTCGTGCTCGCGCGTGAGCGATGGCCCGACGTGCTTTCGGCGCTGAGGGCAGGTCGGGGAGATGAAATACTCACCCATTACAAGCAGGCATTTGATCTCGACAATCTGGATGTCGCAACCACGCAAACGCAGCTCTTGGGCGTCCTGCCACCAGCGGACTTGCGCGCACTGATTGCCCTGCTGTCGTTTGGAGGAAAAACGGATCAAAAGGCTGCTGCTCAGCTGAACGGCATGGCACACGTTGCAGCAACGCTTGGCGATTCCGCTCCTTCGCACGCCGCGATGCCGGCCATTGAAGCAGCCATGGCCCAGGCCGCGTCCTTCTTCGTGACCAATGAAGGGACACCGAAAAAGCGGCTGATGACAAAGGCCCTGTGCGAACAGCGCCCGGACCTGCTGAGCGCGGCAGAGGCCGCGCAAGACGCTTTCATTGCGCTCCAGGACAAGCTCCGGGGGCAGCGCATCGCACAGGCCAGCCTGGCGCTCTCCATCCTCGCGGCCGAGGTCATCGCGCAGTACGACCAGTTGAAGACAGGGCGCGGGCGTCTGGATTTCACGGACCTGATCGCCGCGACGGCCCGCCTGCTCGCCCAACCTGCCGACGCACGCTGGGTGCTCTTCAAGTTGGACGAAGGGCTCGATCATGTTCTTCTGGATGAGGCGCAGGATACCGCACCAGAACAGTGGCGGATCATTGGCGCGCTGGTGGAAGAGATATTCGACAGCACGGCGGAGGGTGATCTGCCGCGCACCCTATTTGCCGTGGGGGACGAAAAACAATCGATCTATAGCTTCCAGGGCGCCGAGCCTGAACTCTTCATCACCAATCGTGGTCACTTTGTGCACAAGGCCGAAGCCGCCGGCATGCGATTTTCGGCAACGCCGCTCGAGGTTTCGTTCCGCAGCGTGCCAGCCGTGTTGCAGGCCGTTGATGCCGTCTTTTCCAGCGCGGATGCGGACATCGGACGCCCAAACGGTGCACCATCTGTCCACCATGTCGCCAAGCGGGCCGATCAGGGGGGCATTGTCGAGGTCTGGCCGGCCGTGCCCGCACCGGACGCCCCACAGGAGGATATCTGGGCGCCGGACCTTGGGTCCACCGGTGCTGATGCACCAGACGCCTCGGCAGGTGAGCCAGGCGCAAAGCGGGCTGTGGCGGCCGGCCCCGAGGTCATCGCTGCCCAACGGGTGGCAGCCACGATCAGCCACTGGCTCACGTCCGGTCGCATGCTGGCGTCCGCGGGACGCCCCGTTCAACCCGGCGACATCCTCATTCTGCTGGCGCGGCGGGGAAAGATGGCCGGTCCGCTCACCCGCGCGCTTAAGGCCAGCGGCATACCGGTGGCAGGCCTCGATCGCCTCGATGTCCTGTCGCAACTCGCGGTTCAGGATTTGCTGGCCGCTTGCCGGTTCATCCTGCTGCCGGAGGACGACCTGTCACTGGCTGAGAGCCTCAAATCTCCCCTGTTTGAGCTGAACGACGACGATCTTCTGGCTCTGCGACAACGGGGCCCCGGCTCCCTGTGGCAACAGCTCCTGCGCATGGAGGCCCGTTGCCAGGACGGCCAGTGGTCCGACCACACCCAGGCGCAGCGCTTTACGGTGGCGGCCGAGCGCCTGAAGCGGTGGCGGGCCCGCGCGGATTTCCTCCCGCCATTTGAATTTCTCTCCTCCATTGTTGAAAGCGATGAGACCCGTCAACGCCTCATGCGTCGCCTTGGCCCCGAAGCCAACGAGGCCATCAACGAACTGCTCGCGCTTGCCATGGCCTATGACGACCGGGCGGCCCCGTCGCTGCAGGGTTTTCTCGGCGCACTGGAAACGAGCCGTGTGGAAATCAAGCGCGAGATGGATAAGGGCGGCGGTGAGGTCCGCATCATGACGGTGCATGGCGCCAAGGGATTGGAGGCGCCCATCGTCATCCTGCCTGACGCCGCAAGGCCCGGTGGCGGCAAAACACCGGCCGTTCATTTTCTTCCGAAATCAACTGTTCCGACTGACAACGCGGTCAAGACAGAGCACCAGCTTGAAGCGTCCGCACGTCCCGTTCTACCGCTGATGGGCATTAAGTGCGCCAGCAGTCACAGTGTGGTGGGTGCGGCACGCCTGCCGGCATCGCGTCGCGAGGAGCAAGAAAACCTCCGCCTGCTCTACGTGGCAATGACACGGGCAGAGGACGAACTCTACGTCGGTGGCTTCCTGAACCGCAAAAAGTCGGACCAACTGACCTGGCACAACCGGATTGATGCTGCGATTGCCGACAGCGCACAGGCCGTGCCGATGGGCGATGCCATCTCTCAAATCTGGGACGCTCAGCCGGATGCACCGGTGTTGCGCTTTGCTCAGGCCCCTACGGGGTCACCGGACCGGTCGCAAGAAGGCTCAGCCTCCGGCACGGCGGACCGCCCTCTGCCGGAATGGCTACAACGCCGACCGCCGCGACCGCGTGTGCTGCCGGTGCCAGTCGCACCGAGCGCAATCGTCCCTTACGATCCCGAGCGTGGCGCCGCTGCCTATGAGCCGGAGCAAGGCGCCCGGATCCTCGCGTTTGAGGACCGGGCCGTGGCGCACGTCGCTGCTCCGCAGGAGGCAACCGATGCCGTGCGGGCCGCTTTCGGGCTCTCACTCGGGGACGGCGCGGACCAGGCGCCGTACGCGACCGGCGCCGCAGCAGCCGATAGAGCCGCGACGCAAGGGTCACCCGACGCCAGAACCCGTGGGCTTCTGATCCACGCCCTCCTGCAAACGCTGCCCGACGTCCCGCCGCAGGAGCGCGCGCACCTGGCAAGAGCGGTGGTGGACGCACGCGCGCCTCAACTGCCTCCAGCGACCCGCGCGACGATTGTGGACCAGGTGCTGCGCGTGATTGATGCGCCCGAGACAGCCCCCGTTTTCCAGCCCGGCAGCCTGGCCGAAGTTCCAATCGTCTGCCGGTTGACGCTTGACGATGGCACAAACGTGAACGCCGCCCAGCCGCTTGCCATAGAACTGAGCGGACAGATCGATCGGCTTTGGGTCGGCGACGACACGATCGTTGTTGCCGATTTCAAGTCTGGTTGGCCGCCACGGTCTGGCCACCCGCCTGACAGTTATCTGGCTCAGCTTGCCGCCTACCGTCTGGCGCTGGCACAGATCTACCCCGCCCGTCGCATTGCCCTGTGGCTCGTCTGGACGGGCAACGCGACTGTACAGGTGCTCGGCGATGAGGCCGCCACCCGGGGCGAACAGTTGTTGCGCGAGGCGGCGCTGGCGCGATTGCGCTAGCGCGAGCCAAGGGCCCTGTACGAGCATGGCGGCAGGGCAGCCGAACACCTGGGCATAGACCAGCACATGAACCGGGCGCATTGACGCACCGAGCGGGCGACCATACTTGTGCGACAGCGAAAGGTGCTGGGGCCGCATGTAGCGGCGCCGGCCACAATCGATACCGCCCACGGAGGATCCAGTGGCTACCGTAGAAGCAACCGATACGACATTTGAAGACGCCGTCCTGAAGTCCGACAAGCCTGTCGTTGTGGATTTCTGGGCCGCGTGGTGCGGGCCCTGCAAGGCGATCGCGCCGGCCCTGGAGGAGATCTCCGAGGAGATGGCGGCAGACGTCACCGTCGCCAAGGTGGACGTCGACAACAACCCGAAGGTTTCGATGGACTATGACGTCCGCGCGATGCCGACGCTGATGATCTTCAAAAACGGTGAAAAAATCGGCCAGCATGTCGGCGCCGCGACCAAGTCGCAGATGGCCGACTGGATCAAGCAGACCATCGCTTGAGGCTATTGAATTGGGTGGGGTGCGGTGGCGTACCCTTCCCTGCTCCCGACATGCAGATAAAGTTGAGGCCTTCTCGGGACACCGAATCCCAGCCGCCGGACCCTCAACGTCTCCCCCTTCGGCATGTCGCAGGCACGGCCTTCTCAGTGTGCTGCTTCCCAGTTGTCTCCCGCCCCCGCATCGACCCGAAGCGGCACACTGAGTTCCAGTGACGGCGCGCACGCGTTCTCCATGACCTCCGTCACGGTTGCTACGGTTGCATCAACCTCCTCCTCAGGCACCTCGAACACCAATTCGTCGTGGACCTGTAGCAGCATTTTCGCCTTCAGATTATCCGCTGCCAGCCGGTCCTCCATGCGCACCATCGCGCGGCGGATGATATCGGCGGCTGACCCCTGGATGGGTGCATTAATCGCCGCGCGCTCATAAAAGCCCCGCCGCGACGGATTGCTGGTGGCAATGTCCGGATAATGGATGCGTCGCCCGAAAATCGTTTCCACATAGCCATCGCGCTTGGCCCGCTCCACAGTGGCTTTCATGTACGCGCGAATACCGGGAAACCGCTCGAAATAGCGGTTTATATATTCTCCCGCCTCGGAGCGCGGAATGCCCAACTGGGCGGACAGGCCGAAGGCGCTGATGCCATAGATGATGCCAAAATTGATCGCCTTGGCCCGTCGGCGTACCTCCGACGGCATGCCTTCAATTGGAACACCGAACATCTCCGACGCGGTCATGGCGTGGATATCGAGCCCATCGGCAAAAGCCTGCTTCAGCGACGCGATGTCGGCGATATGGGCCAGAACCCGAAGTTCAATCTGGCTGTAGTCCGCGGAGATGAGCGTGGTGCCCGTTTCCGCCACGAAGGCGGTTCGGATTTCACGGCCCTCCTTGGTGCGGATCGGGATGTTCTGAACGTTCGGATCGCTCGAGGCGAGGCGGCCGGTGCCGGCCGAGGCCAATGAAAACGACGTGTGGATACGCCCCGTCTCGGGATTGATGTAGTCCTGCAGCGCATCCGTGTAGGTGCTCTTGAGCTTGGACAACTGACGCCATTCCAGGACCGTCTGCACCAGTTGGCGGGCCTCGTCACCGATCTCCTCGTTGCCGGCGAGATCCTCCAACACGCCGGCGCCGGTGCCCCAGGCGCCCGTCTTTGTTTTCTTCCCGCCAGGCAGGCCCCATTCATCGAACAGGATTTCACCCAGCTGCTTGGGTGAGCCGATGTTGAAGCTCTTGCCGGCGAGCTTGTGGATCTCGTCCTCCAGGCCGCCCAACCGCTGCGCGAATGTGCCCGACAGGCGGGAGAGGATGTTACGATCCGCCTTGATCCCGCGGCGCTCCATCCGAGACAGCACGTGGACCATGGGCCGCTCGAGCCGCTCATAGACCCGCGCCACACCGGAGCCCGCGAGGCGCGGCTTGAGCGCCATCCAAAGCCGCAATGTGACGTCTGCATCCTCAGCGGCATAGGGCGTTGCCTTGTCGAGCGGCACCTTGTCGAACGTGATCTGCGATTTGCCGGTACCCGCGACCTCCTTGTAGCTGATGCACCTGTGGTCGAGCCAAATCTGCGATAGCTCGTCCATGCCATGCCCGTTGCGGCCGGCATCAAGCGCAAACGACAGGAGCAGTGTGTCGTCGATGGGGGTGACGTCGATTCCGACGCGGGCCATCACCTGAATGTCGTATTTGAGGTTCTGGCCGATCTTGAGCACGGCGGGGTCTTCCAGAGGCAACTTGAGCGCCTTGAGCGCAGCATCCGCGTCCACCTGATCGGGTGCGGCTCCACCATTTTCCTCCCCGAAGTCAAGGCTCCCGCTGTCCGCAGCAGTATCGAGCTTGCCATGTCTGAGCGGCACGTAGCAGGCCCGGCCGGGCGCCGTGGCGAGAGAAAATCCGACGAGGCGCGCACGCATGGGATCGAGACTGTCTGTCTCCGTATCAAAAGCCACGCGTCCCAATTCGTGTGCTTCGTCGATCCACGCGCGCAAGCGTTCAAGCGACTGCACGGTCTCGTAGCTTTGCGTATCGATCTCCGGGCGAAGCACTGCCCTTTTGAGCTGAGCCTGCGCGCTGGCGGGAGACCAGTCGTCGGCGCCGTTGCCGGTCGGCTCGGCCAAACCCGAACCGGGTTCGGCGGACGTCACCTTGCCCTTGCCATCCGCCTGTGGATCGGTGGCAGCATCGCCCCCGAACGCACCCGGGGCGAGCACAGGGTCCGGCTCAACCGCATCGGCATCCACCTCAAAGGCATCAGCGACGCGGTTTGTGAACGTGCGGAACTCCATGGCCTTGCAGAACGCGACAAGCTGTTTGCCATCGATGGCCGGCACGTCGAGCGCGTCGATCTCCACCTCCAAGGGCGTCTCACGGCACAACTCAACCAAGCGCCGGGAAATGCGGGCCTGTTCGGCAAACTCCAACAGGTTTTCCCGTCGCTTTTTCTGCTTGATCCCGTCGGCGGCTGCCAGCAGCGCCTCCAGATCGCCGTACGTGCCGATCAGCTGCGCCGCCGTCTTGATGCCGATGCCCGGGACGCCCGGCACATTGTCGGTGCTGTCCCCCGCCAGCGCCTGAACATCGACAACCCTCTCAGGACCGACGCCAAACTTTTTCTCCACTTCGGCTTCATCGATCCGCCGCTCATTGCCAGGCATGGGATCGAACATCCCCACCTGTGGCGCAATGAGCTGCATCAGGTCCTTATCACCCGACACGATGGTGATTTTCGCTCCGCAAGTTCGCGCCTTCTCAACGTAAGTGGCTATGATGTCGTCGGCCTCATACCCGCGCACCTCGATGGGTGTCAGATTGAAGGCGCGGACGGCGTGGCGGATGAGGGGGAATTGCGGGATCAATTCATCGGGCGGCGCCTCCCGATTGGCTTTGTATTCCGGATAGATCTCGTTGCGGAACGTCGGATCCTTGTGGTCGAAAATGACGCCGATCCGCGTTGGCGCACCACCGTCCACCCCTTCTCGCACCACCTTCCAGAGCATATTGCAGAAGGTCATCACGGCGCCAGTCGGCACGCCATCGGACCGCGTGAAACTGCGGCCGCGGGACTGGGCGGCCTTGAACATCGCGAAGTAGGCGCGGAAAATATATGCGGCGCCGTCGATCAGGTAGAGATGATCGTCCGACCCGAGCGGCGTTGGCGGGCGTTGCTGCGCCAGCGGTCGCTCTGTGCCGGGATCAGGGATGCTCTCGCGCAGGGTCTGCGCTGCCGAAGGGGTGTCGCTCATGGCGCGCACTATGGCCAAAGCGACACGCCAGTCAAAGCGTGATTTTGCCGGTCTTGGCGCAGGTGCCGCGCCACGTCGAGACGGTCGAAATCACCGCATCAGATGAGGACACCTCGTTCACCCGGGTCATCCCCCACCGGGTCCGCCAGCAGCCCGCGCTGTGTTGCACCGGCGTTGGTCGACGTCTTGATATCGCTTGCAGGCAACCGCGCCCAGGCCGGACGTTCGAACAGGAAGCTCAGTCCAACGCGGGTGGCGATCTGCCACAAGATCAGCGCGCCGAGCACGCCGGAGACCACAACGCCCACCTGGAGCGTCAGCGTTGTGGCATCGCCGGCTGGCAGAACCTTGATGCCGATGCTGCGCGCCGCGCCCGCCGGAATGAAGGCCGCTAGGTAGATGATGATGGAATGCCTTCCGCAAAACGCCAGCCACGGCGCGAGGTTGTGACGCGCGGCGATGGCAAGCCAGCCGATCAACATCGCGCACCCCCCGAGGCCGAGCCCCAGCGTCACGCCGGGCCATGCCAGCGCATCGAACACGAAAGCCGTCGCCGTCAGTCCCGCCAGGATGAGGGAGCCAACCGCCAACGTCCCGATTGATCGCGGTGCGGCGTCCGCCCAGACCAGTATGCGCGCCGATACGATGTAGCCAGTGACGAAAAACACATACCGGCTCGTGAACTCATCGATCAGCTTCGACCCCGTCTCAAGATGGGGAATGTGGAGCAGCGCCGCCGCGATCCAGAGCAGCGAAAGCGGCACGGAAGACAGCAGCCGGGTGACGATGAAGAACACACCGAGCAGGTAGATGAACCAGAGCGGGCCGAAGGGATCGATGTAGGCGAGGAGATAGCGCTCCAGCCAAACGCCAAAATCGCCGCCGGAAATGGCGCCAGCCTTCAACACGAATGTGATCGTCAGCCACAGGATGTAGAAGTAGGCAAAATGCAGCCCCTTCCGATCCAGATAGTCCCGCCAGGGCGTTTCGATTGAGCGTGCGAGAAACAGACCGGCCACAAGAAAGAACAGCGGCATGCGGAACGGTTCCCAGGCGGCAGCGAACCAGACGCCCCAGTGTTCCGTCTGCCAGTTCTGGCCAAAAAGACCGGCGCCACCGCCGACGATGTCCTGCTCGATGGCCACCGCAACGTGGAGCTGGACCACAAGAATGATGCAGAGACCCTTGGCGTAGTCGATCCACGCTATGCGATTGCGGGACCCTGCTCCGGGCGCCGTGGCAGCTTCGTCGGATGGCCCGTGTGTCGGCGCCGCGCCCGCGATCGGTCGCTTGGCGTGCAATGCTTGTGCAGTCATGGCGGTGGTCCCCGTTGCGCGGTTGCTTCTGGCCCAGGGACAAGCAAAGCCAGTGCCTTGAGAGGTGGCCCGGCCGTGACGGGCGTTGCAGAGCGGCACACTTCGCCTTGCGGGGTTAACGGATGCCGCGGTCGTGATGCGCCTGTGAAAGGGCGTGATGCCCAGCGCACGGGCAGGACTGATGCACCGAGCAGGGGTTGGCCCGGCCGCCGGCAAAAAAGCCGAACATCGCGATTGCCCGCAAGCGCCGGCCAGACTATTGTGCGCGCTCGCTCACGGCTGGTCGGTCATCGACGAAGTGGCAGTGGCGAAGGCAGACGACCACCGCAGGGCCCCGTCGACGCGGCGAGGCCATCGCGCAAGCACCCGTAGCTCAGCTGGATAGAGCGCTGGATTCCGAGTCCAGAGGTCCAAGGTTCGAATCCTTGCGGGTGCGCCACCCTTCGATCCATCTCAAGTCGCGGGCAAGCGAGCATAAGGGATTGCCTCGTTCTTCGAACCTTGTCCCTGGACGGGTCAGATCGGCAAGCGATCTGCCGGTTCGAACCCTTGCGGGTGCGCCAAGACGAGAGAGCTTCTTGCGGGTCTTGCAATGTGCTTGCGGCGGCAGAGTTCGTCGGCGGCGAAGTCGCGGTCGCCGTTCATGACGCTGAGCGTTGGCTCGAGGCGTTTCCGACGCGATCCGATGCACGCTCAGCACGGCCGGCCGACGGTTTGCAATCAAAGCCCGATTTTCAGAAAAATGCGCACCGCAAGGTGACGATGGTTTAGCCGCGATTCCAGAAATGCACCCACCGAAACTCGCGCAAACAGCGACACTCCGGGCGCAATCACCGTTGTCTAGACGACAGAGCGATTGACATCCCGCGTCGCCGGTGGTGTCGGGCGTTCAGTCCCAACTCCGTTGGCGCAAAGCACCCACAGCGCGTTGCGCCCGTGCAAACCGAGGCCATCGCCATGTCCATCGAAACAACGGCACACAACGCACCGGTTGGTCGCATCTTTTACGTGGGCCCGAACGGCTCCGACGATAACGACGGCGCGCGTCACACGCCGTTCGCCACAATCGGCGCAATCGCAAAGGACCTCCAGCCGGGCGATACAGTCTATTACCTGGAGGGCACCTATCGAAACCCGACCTACGGCGACGGGAACATCTGGAAGGAGAGCCAGGACACCGTTATTCGGCTCAATAATGTGCATGGGACAGCAGAGGCGCCGATCACCATCGCCGCGGAGCCGGGCGCCGATGTGAAATTCCAATATGACGGCGGCGGCGCGGTGACGCTGCGCGGCAGCAGCCACATCATCGTAGACGGCTTTGATATGGAAGGCCCGGCCAGTTTCATTTCCAAAGAGGAGGCGCTGGATGCGCAATGGACCTATCGCGTGCCCGACAGTAATGGCGACTACATCTACAAAGAGCGCGATGACGAATTCGTTCGCGATGCGGATGGCCAGGTCATCAGTTCCGAAAACTTATCGGACATCAGCAATGTGGGCGCTGAAAAGCCAATCATGTTCACGGCCAATGCCATCTCACTACCCAATGGATCACACAATATTACCATTCAGAACAATGCCATTCATCACGCCGCAGCCAATGCAATAGCGGCGACCGGGGGCAATGATTATATTTCCATACTCAACAATGATATCTACAATAATACCTGGATCACATCAAACGGAACCCACGGCATCTCTTTCAAGTTCCTGGACAGCATCGACGACAACGATGATTTCAAGATTATTGTCGAAGGCAATCGACTGACCGATAACTACAATTTATTGGTATCCTGGGTGCCGACCAAGACCCTTGTGACCCGTCACATCGATGAAGCCAAACCGCTGCACATTCAGGATAACAACGCCAGCACCGGCTGGGACCACGGCAGGATCCTGGTGGCGGACAATCTCGTCGTGCGCTCCGGCAATACGGCCGTGACGGTCAACGACGCTGACCGGGTGACCATCGCGAACAATACCTTTGTGGATGGTGGATATATCAACACGCTGATCGCCCAGGACGCAGACCCCGACAGCCCCTATTTCCAGTTCTTCTCGCGCCAGTACGTCGAGGATGACAATGGCGACGGCATTCCTGACGGTGTCTCCGCCGGCGGTTTCAGGCTGGCCGGCGGGAACGACATCGAAATCTTCAACAATATTGTTTCGCTGTCAGATCCTGACCTTCTGATTGTCGATGCCAGTGCCAGCGTTGACGCCACCAACACCACGGTCAGCAACAACATATATGAAGGCGGCAATGGCCTGCGTGTCCGCTCAGAGCGCGATACGCCAGGCGCGATATCGGCCGGCTTTGCGCAGGTCGACAACGTGGGCTTCACGGAGCCAGCCAGCGGCGATTATACGCTTTCGGCAGGCTCTGTCGCCCGCAACGCCGGCGTTGTCGTGGCCGGCATCGGGGCCGACATCGACGGCAACCCCCGCAGCGACGGCCAGTTCGATATCGGTGCATTCGAATTCCAGCTGCCAAGCGCAACAATCATCGGAGATGACGCGGACAACGTGCTGCGCGGCACACGGGAGGTGGATGGCATTGATGGCGGTGCCGGTGATGACAGGATCCTTGGGCTGCATGGCAACGACACGATTGCCGGCGGCGATGGGAACGATGAGATAAACGCTGGCAGCGGTAACGACATCATCGATGGCGGCGCGGGTAATGATCGCATCTCTGGGCGGGGCGGCAATGACGACCTCACCGGCGGCGCTGGCAACGATGTCTTCTTGATGGTGTCAGACGACGAGGGGCACGACGTTATCCGCGACTTCACGCAAGGTGAGGATGTCATCGACGTGCGCCTTGCAGATATAAACAGCCTCGACGATCTGACCATCGATACCGCGTCATCGCCCGGCGACACGGTCATTTCGTACGGCACGAGCCTGCTCACGCTCGCTGGCTTCACAGGTTCCCTCAACCCGAGTGACTTTCTCTTCCTCAACCAGGGCACCGGCGATCCTGATGTTCTTCAGGGCAACAGCGCAGCCAACACCTTTTTTGGCGGTGACGGCGACGATAAGCTCTACGGGCGCTATGGCGATGATGTTCTGAACGGCGGCGGCGACAACGACAGCGTGATCGGCGGGCGCGGCAACGATGTGCTCGATGGCGAAGCGGGCAACGATTGGCTCAACGGCGGCCAGGACGATGATGTTCTGGTCGGTGGCGTCGGGCGAGATGTGCTCTCTTCGATCGGCGGCAACGTTACGCTGACCGGTGGCGCGCTGGCGGCAGACGGCGGGGCCGGGGGCAGTCCCGGTGATGGCGAGCGCGACGTCTTTGCGGTGACCAACGCCCACGAACGCACCGTCACGATCACCGACTTTGAACAAGGTGTCGATGTGATCAACCTGCGCTCGTTCGGCGTGACCGACCCTGGCGCAGAGATCGCCCAGACCGTGAATGGCGGCGACCGCGTGCTTGAAATCAACGATACGACAATCGTGCTGGACGGCCTGGCGGGCGTCACCCTCTCGACAGATGATATGATGCTGTAAACGGTGTCCCAGGCAGGCGGAGCACGGATCAGCCACTGCGACCACCCGCCTGACCGCCATCACGCCCGCACACCCCAACGTGAGGGCGCCGATCGTCGCGTTGCAGTGCAACATCGGCAAGGGTACGAGACGACTTGTGCCGTCGTTCAACCTCCCGCCGGAGCCGCCTCGCCCATGGCCACCACACATGACGATCCGCGGCCGCTTTCGCCGCACCTGCAGATCTACCGCCCACTCATCAACATGGTCATGTCGATCATGCACCGGATCACGGGCGTTGCACTTTACGTGGGCACGCTGCTGCTGGCGGCGTGGCTGATCTGCCTGGCAAGCGGGCCGGCGGCCTATGGCACGTTCATGGACATCGCCGGCTCCATCCCGGGCCAGATCGTCCTGTTCGGTTACACCTGGGCGATGTTGCACCACATGCTGGGCGGCGTGCGCCATTTCATCTGGGACACGGGCCGCGGCTTTGATCTGCCCACGGTCAACGCGCTCTCCTACGCCACCATCATCGGCTCGATTGTGTTGACGCTCGCCGTCTGGGCGCTCGCCTATTCCGTGAAAGGTTTGCTGTGATGGCGCACTCGACCTCTTCCATGCGCACGCCACTTGGCAAAGTGCGCGGTCTTGGTTCGGCGCGCGAAGGCGCTGAACACTTCTGGATGCAGCGGGTGACCGCAGTGGCCAACCTGGTGCTGGTCATCTTCCTGATGGCGCTCGTCGTCAGCCTGATCGGAACGGACTATGCGACAGCACGTCAGGCCATCGGATCTCCGTTGATTGCCGTTCCCATGATACTGTTGGTGTTATCGGGGACCTATCACATGCGGTTGGGCATGCAGGTGGTGATCGAGGACTATGTGTTGGGCGAAGGCAGCAAGCTGATGCTGTTGATGCTCAACACATTTTTCGCGCTCGTCATTGGCCTCGTCAGCATCTTCTCGATCCTGAAGCTGAGCTTTGGGGCCTGATCCGAACAGCGCATCGGCGCGTCGATGATCTATCGCCGCGCAACCGAAACCGGCCTGGCTGCTGCTCATCACGATGACCAAGCGCCGGCCAGCATTGGACCTGCAACGGGGACCACAGACCATGAGTGCAGCAAACGGGCATTCGAACGGAGCGGCCAACGGCAACGGTCACGCCAACGGGATGACGAACCCGCTGAGCGGTCGCGCCTATCCGATCACGACCCACTATTATGATGTTGTCGTCGTCGGGGCCGGTGGCTCAGGTTTGAGGGCAACCTTCGGCGCGGCGCAACAGGGGCTGCGCACCGCGTGCATCACCAAGGTCTTCCCGACGCGGACGCACACCGTTGCCGCCCAAGGCGGCATCGCGGCATCCCTCGGCAACATGGGGC
>CAZGNQ010000003.1:0-24006 GCA_964527285.1 uncultured Hyphomicrobiales bacterium
GATTCGCTGGATCCTGAGCGCGCGGAAGTTTCGCTTGCGTGCGCGACGGTCGGTGTAGGCGTACTGGCCGGCCTTCTCCTCCGCCTGGTTGGCAGTGCGGAAAGCATTCTTGCGGCGGCCGTAGTAGCCCTTGGCGGCTTTTATGACCTTGCGGTGGCGGGCGTGGGTGGTCACACCGCGTTTCACACGTGACATGTCTGTTGCTCCTGTTGCGGGGCCGCCGCGCTGCGTCGGTTCATTGCCGCGCGCGCTCGCGTTCCCTCTGGGTGGTTGTGGCTCTCAGGCCAAGCCTGATGGTGGATGGACCCGCGATCAACGCGCGTAGGGCAGGAACTTCTTCACAATCCGCGTATCGGCATCGCACAACACCATCGTGCCGCGTGCGTTGCGGATGAACTTCTTGGTTCGCTTGATCATGCCGTGGCGCTTGCCGGATGCGGCCACTTTGATCCTGCCGGTCGCCGTGACCTTAAAGCGCTTCTTCGCGCCGCTCTTTGTCTTCAACTTGGGCATTTCAACGCTCCGTTGTCTGGCGCCCAACACGCGGTGGCCGATGCCGTATGCGAGCGCCAAGCCATCGCGCCTCGCACTGAAGCGCCTTGGCTGCCCGCTCCGCCTCTGTTGGGCGTGCCACCGGGGGGTGCGAATGAAAAAGCCGCCTCGGCATGCCCTGCCGGACGACTTGAAGCGCCGTCATTACGGTTGCGACGCCTGAAAATCAAGCAAAATGCGTTATCGGGCGGCCGACTTGGCCCACTTGACCAACGCGCGCCCTCCGGCAAGCGCGGCCAGAGCGCAGCGGTTGGCTAAAGTCCTGAGCGCGGACGCAGGCGACCACGGCGCAGCAGGATCGGCCGGCCGCGTATGTGCTCGCGTAGCAGCACATAAAGCCCGGCGCCAACGATCATCAGCATACCCATGCCAGCCGTTTCGTCGGGCCATTCGCCCCAGATCAGCGCCCCGTAGAACAGTGCCCAGATGAGCCCGGTGTACTCAAACGGGGCCACCGCACTGGGCTCTCCCAAGCGGTAGGCCTGGGCAAGGGCCACGAACCCGATCGATGAGACCACGCCAGTGGCGGCCATGAGGCTGAGGTCCAGCGGGCTCGGCGCCACCCACGGCCGCGTGAGGAAGGCCAGTGAGGGGTCCGCATCGCTGGCGAATGCACCGCCGCCCAGCACGCCGCTCAGCAGTGCCGCGCCCGTGAGATAGAAGATGGCGGAGTAGAGGGCCATCTGCCCCCCGGTGTGGTCGTTGCCGAGTATGCGCGCCAGAACTTGAGCGCTGCCATAGGCGAGGGCGCAAACCAGCGCGAGGAGCGCTGCCGGATTGAACACCGATGTGCCCGGCTGTGTGACCAGCAGCATACCGATGAACCCCACAGCGATGCCGGCCCAGCGACGCACCCCAACGGGTTCCTTCAACACCAATGCCGATATCACGGTGATGATGATGGGAGCGGAAAAGGCGATCGCGACGGCTTCAGCCAGCGGCATTGCTGCCACGGCCAGATAAAAGGAGAAAAAGGCTAGGAAGTTGAGCACGCAGCGCAGCAGGTTCAGCATCGGCCGGTGCGTTGCCAGTTTGAGGTCCGGCTGTCGTACCATCAGCCAAGCGACCAGCAGCGGCAGCGCCACCACCGATCGGATCAACAGCATCTGGCTGATGGGGTAGTCGCCGCTCAGCGCCTTCAGGATCACATCCTGCACGGCGAACACCGCCACGCCCAGACAGACGAAGCCGATACCGGCGAGGTTGGACTTCAGCGTATCCACGGACGCGGAAGATGTCGTCTCGGCTGCCACGGCCATCTGGGCACCTCCGCTGGGCGAACGGTGGAGTGTCCAATCGCGCTTGCGCCCGCGCGTGACGCCAGGTCAATGCACAATCGCGCGCGCCGTCTCGGTAACGACTCAGAGGGCGGAAACCAAACAGGGATGGTGGTCGGCAGGCGGCTCGGTGGCCGTTTGTCCACCCGCGGAAAAACGACAACGCCCGCCGACCGGTCTGGCCGCGGGCGTGCAATCCTGTCTGTTGTGTCACCGGGCTTGTCACAGCCCGTGTTATCGGGCGTCCGGGCGCTGGCCGGCAGCAGCCGCGCTCAGCGCGAACCGATGCTGGCCCGGATGCAATCACCGAAGGGCCGTCTTTCAGACCTCTGATCGCTCAGGCGCCCGCTGAGCGTCCATCAGCGACCACCCGGCGATTGCGTGGCCATCATCAGGCCATCACCCAGCGACCGGGGGTGTTCCAGCCTAAAGGCGGGGCGCCAACACCATGATCATCTGGCGGCCTTCCAGCTTCGGCTCCAACTCGACCTTGGCGATCTCGTCCACCTCGTCGCGCACCCGGTTCATCAGCGTCATGCCGATGGACTGGTGGGCCATCTCTCGACCCTTGAAGCGCAGGGTGACCTTCACCTTGTCGCCTTCCTCAAAGAAGCCGCGCATCCGGCGCACCTTCACGTCGTAGTCGTGGGTGTCGATGTTGGGCCGGAGCTTGATCTCTTTGACCTCGGTCGTCTTCTGACGTTTGCGCGCCTCTGCGGCCTTCTTCTGGGCAATGTACTTGTACTTGCCGTAGTCCATCACCTTGCAGACAGGCGGCTGGTTGTTCGGCGCGATTTCCACGAGATCGAGTCCAGCCTCCTGGGCGTGCTGAAGGGCTTCTTCCGTCGGCACGACACCGACGTTGTCACCTTCAACATTGATAAGCTGGACCTCACGAATACGGATGGCCTCGTTGATGCGCGGGCCTTCTGGCTCCTTCTGGGGCGCTACACGTCTTGGACGGCGAATGGTCAGATCTCCTCAATCCGTTGATCGGTGCGCAGATGAACCGCGCGTCACCAACATATGCCCGCTCAGTGACGACGACAAGTTTAGTCAACCGGGCAAGTGCCGCCAGAGCTGCAATTATCCCCGATGACGGAGCTGTCTATCGAGCAGCCCGCCAAGCACAACGTCGGAAACGGCGCTGAGAGCCAGTGGTTGCGTCGCAAAAGCGTGATCAGCACACCGCCAGGCGCCAGCCATTGAGCGGACATGGTGGGCGTCTCGTTGCTGAGAGTTGGTTGTTTCCGAACGGTCGCGCAGGACACCTTAGAATGCCTTTGCGTTAATTTTCATCGTGCACGTCTGATCATTTGCCGGGAAGCGGGTGCTTTCTCGCTGCCATCAGCCGGGCGTAGACGCCCAGGGTCGCGGCTTGCAGGGCGGTGGTTGAGAATCGCGCTGCAACGTGCTGGCGTGCGCGCCTGGCCCAGGCCGTCCGCTCGCCAGGAGACAAGGCGAGTGCGGCCGCGATCGACCCGGCCAGAGCATCCCCATCGCCCGGTGGGACGAGCCAGCCTGTGCGCACGTCGTCCTCAACCTCGGGCTGGCCCCGCACGGTTTCTGGCGGTGCGCCGATATTCGTGGCGATCACAGGGCACCCCATGGCCTGCGCCTCCGCCGCCGCGCGCCCGAATGCTTCCGGCTCCGTCGAGGCCACGACGCTCACATCGGCCCGTGCAAAAGCGGCTGGCATGTCCGCACAGTGGCCCACAAGTTTGATCCGGTCCGCCACACCCAACGCGGCGGCCCGCGCCAACAGGCTCTCGCGATAGGCCTCACGCCCCTGCGCATCGCCCGCCATCACGACAACCCAGGGCGAAGCGTTCGCGGCCGGGCTGGAGGACCCGGACAACAGGTTGGATAAGCGCGCCGCGGCCTCAACCACGACGTGCTGGCCCTTCCAGTCCGTCAGCCGGGCCGCCTGAAGGATCACGCGCGTGCCGGGATCAATGCCCCAGGCCGCGTTAAGCGCTGCCACGGCATCAGGTGCGACGCAGGCGGGATCGAACGCCTCGAGGTCAACGCCCCTGTGAATGACGATCAGCCGCTCCTCAGGCGTGGCGTAGCGTGCACGGATGAGCTCGCGCGTGTAGTTGGAATTCGCGATCACCACATCCCCGCGTGCCATCACCGAGTTATAGAGCCGCTTGAGCGGTCCCTTCTCGCCGTAGGCCCCGTGGTAGGTGGTCACAAACGCCAGGCCGAGGCGCCGCGCGGCCCACAGGCTGCTCCATGCCGGGGCCCGGCTGCGCGCATGCAGGATGTCGGCCCGCTCGCGCCTTGCAAGGGCAGCGATGGCGCGTGCGTTGGCGCGCAGGGTGAGCGGATTCTTCGATTTGACCGGCAACGTCACAATCGTCCCGCATGCGGCAGTGATTGCATCGCTCAGGCGGCCGCCCTGCGACACCACTATCGCGCGGTGACCAGCCTCCACGAGCGCTTGCGTGACTTCCAGCGTCGACAATTCCGCCCCGCCGGTGTCCAGTTCGGGGATCACCTGGATGACCGTGATGGCCCGGTCGAAATCTGGCGGCGGCGATTGCATATGGGCAGCATCCTGGAACACGCTGATGATGGTGGGGCGCTGGACGGGGCGACCGGCCACCGGGCGGCGGTCCTGTCAAGTTGTGAGAGCTGATGAAGGGAGTGGCCGATGGCCGAGGCAACGTCCAGTGCGGGTCAGGTCGCGGGTGGTGAAGATGCCACGGTTGATCCGGTCCCGGTCGGCTTCATCGATGTCGCCGGCCCAGGCGATGCGCCGCAGCGCCGGATCGCGGTGCGCACACGCTTGCCGGTGATGGCTGATGCCGAAGACGCAGGCCCCGTCAGCGTGATGTGGCTGCCGGGCTTCAACTCAGACATGATCTCAACCAAGGCGACCGTGTTGGATGGCTGGGCGGCGGAGCGCGGGCACGGGTGCATCCGCTTTGATTACTTCGCCCACGGTGAGAGCGACGGCGCCCGCGGTTCGGGCACCATGTCCCTGTGGACCGAGGATGCTTGCGCAGCGCTTGCACACGCGTTGCCGGCGGACCCCGTGAGGCGTGCCGCGCACCGTATCATCCTCATCGGCTCAAGCATGGGCGGCTGGGTGGCGCTGACGGCGCTGCGACGCATGAAGGCAGAGCAGCCCGAATTGGCCGCGCTGGTGGCCGGCCTCGTTCTCATCGCGCCGGCGTGGGACATGAGCGAAAAGCTCATGTGGGAAAAGTTCAGCGATGACATCAAAGCAGAGTTGGAGCGCGAGGGTGTCTGGATGCGCCCATCGGCTTATGGGGAGCCCTACGCCATCACGCGCGCGCTCATCGAGGATGGTCGACATCATTTGCTGTCGGGAGAGAAATTTGCCCCCGGTGTGCCCGTGCGCATCATTCAGGGCATGCGAGATCCAGACGTTCCGATGGCGCACGTGCTCGCCCTGGTGGATGAACTGGACGCAGAGGATATTCAGACCGTGCTGATCAAGGACGGTGAGCACCGCCTCTCGCGCCCCCAGGATCTTGCAGTGTTGCTGCAACAGACGGGCAATCTGGTGGCTGACGTCGCCGGTGGTGCGGCTTGAGCCACCGCTACCATGGGTCCGTTGGCGGGGCAGAACACATGGTTCGGCCTGCGGGTCCGGCAGGCCCATGGCAACGGCTGGTTGGTTGTCCGGTCCGCGCCATCAGGCGCGCGACACGAGGCGCGGGTGAGCCGCCACGCGACGACATTCCAAGTGAGGCCGCTTCACCGAGGGGCCTCTTCGCGCAGAAAGCATCCCAACATAACAACGTACTTTTTGCCATGTGGCGGCAAGGGTGGGCAGTTTGAGACGACACAGAAACTGGGTTTTCCGCCCTCATAAATGAGATTTGAATCACAAATTTTCAGACCCTCGTCGGGTCCAGCCACGCAGAAGCGTATGTCCACCGGCGCCGGCGCCCCCTCTGCCTGACACGTGTATCTGCCTTCAGGCGCAACCTGCGTCCTGACGTACTGCGGCTTGTTCCCCGGCGGCCAGGTTCGTGGCGGTGGTTTGGGCTTGGTCTCGGTGTGGTAGAGCCAGAGCGACAAGGCGATGCTGAGGACACCCGATATGATATGCCATTTGCCATGCCGCAGGCGTTCGCCCCAATCCACACGCGCGTCCTCCGAAGCCCCGTAGCCTGCATGGGCAGTGTGCCCGTTGCCGGGGCAGTGTGTCAGTCTCAACGGATGGTCAACCGACCGCGCGATTGAACGAACACCGGCGAATACGGGGCGGGCGGCGAAGGCCTGCGGCGGATGCACTGCCGGGTTCAGTGCCAAGGCTGCGCTGCCCGTCGTTGCGACGTGACATCTGCGCACGCGTGGCCGACATCGACGCCCATCGGTGGCCAGCCCGCGTGCTTTCGGCTTGCGACGCCAGCAGCCCATTGAACGCAGCAACGGCGCGCCACATACCTGTTGGTCTCGGCGTCACCACACACATCGACCTCAGGAGCCACCTATCAATGACCGACTTTGCCAGCCTCGACAAAGCCACGCAGACCGAATTGGAGGCGGCTGTGTTCCGCCGGCTGCTGTCTCACCTGGACGGGCGCAAGGATGTGCAGAACATCGACATGATGAACCTGGCCGGTTTCTGCCGGAACTGTCTGTCCAACTGGATGGCTGAGGAGGCGGGTAGTCGCGACATCGCCATGTCCAAGGACGAAGCGCGCGAGGCGATCTACGGCATGCCGTATGCTGAATGGAAGGCGAAGCATCAGACCGAAGCGACACCGGAGCAAATGGCCCAGTTCAAGGCCTCCGGCAGCGGCCACTGAGGCGCAAGCGGTGCGGCGTGGCGGGTTGCGCATGCGCTGACCAGCAACACCGGGACGCAGGGGGGCTGCAGCGCGGCTGAAGGTCAGGTGCCGTCGGCGACGTCCTGCAGCCGGTCCATGTCAGGCACATGGAAGCGGCGG
Source organism: uncultured Hyphomicrobiales bacterium (assembly GCA_964527285.1). Lineage (GTDB taxonomy): Bacteria > Pseudomonadota > Alphaproteobacteria > Rhizobiales > CAZGNQ01 > CAZGNQ01. The sequence goes on from CAZGNQ010000003.1 coordinate 6,764, forward strand.
GTCGTCTGGAACTGGATGATCCCGTCGCCACGCATCTTCGTCATCTGGCGGCTGACCGTCTCCAGAGTGAGCCCCAGATACTCCGCGATTTCGGTCCGGGTCAGCGGCAGCGTATAGGCGTCGGTTTTGCCGCCGTCGTCGACAGGCTTGGAGCGCCGCGCAAACATCAGCAGAAAGCTCGCCAGGCGCTCTCGCGCCGTCTTGCGCCCCAGAACGAGCAGCCACTCGCGCGCGGCATCCAGCTCATCCATGGTCATTTCAAGCAGGCGGTTTTCCAGGGCCGGTGTGTTCTTGAGCAGCAGCCCGAATGGCCGGCGCTGGAAGACGCACAACGTCACGTCGGTTGCTGCGATGGCATCGTAACTTGCCACATCGTCCCGCACCTTGCCGATGAAGTCAGAGGGGAACAGCAATCCGACGATCTGCACCCGCCCATCCGGCAGGGTTTTTGTGAGCTTGACCACGCCTGTGACGATGCTGGCGACAAAAGGCGTCGTCTCACCAGCCGCAAGGATCTCCCGACCGGCAGTGAAGGTGCGATAGCTCTTGATGCCGTCGAGGACCGTCAATTCCTGATCGCTGCAGTAGGCACACACTGCGCGTTCACGGATCGGGCATGCCGAACACCGTGTGGCGATGGCGCGGGGCTCGTCCAAACCGCGCTGGGCTGTCATCGACTGTGCGACCATGGCTGAGCTTACACCGCGTCGTCCGAAGCGGAACCTTCAACTTTTTGATGATGATCAATGCGATCCTGGGGTGCGCAACTGTGCCGCCAGCGGCCCATGCCCTCAATTGCCAAGGTCTCTCGCCCCGTGGACGCAATGTCGCACCCCAGCGTGAGTGATCAAAACGCGAGGTTGCAAAACGCCGAGCGGCACAAAGGCCGCGTGGTCATTGGCCATCGATCTGAATTCTGGCGCTGACGACATCGCGCCACGGCCTTGGATAACCCGGGACACCGGGGACAAGCAAAGCGATCGGCTGGCCTTCGCGGCCTGCCCGCCTTACCCGTCGCTCCCATTCCTGCCGTGGTGCGGCCGGTGCCGTGCCACACGAATCGCACCACCCTCGCAGTGATCGAAGGCGCCGCCGCCATCGGCGCACGCTTCGCCGCGCACACCTCACTGTGAGTGGGGGCGCGCACGCGCAGACCGGGCCGGTTCGCCGCGCCGTACCGCCCGCCAACCGGAGACGACCCAGCCATGACGATGAACGGTTCGACACAAAAACAGCTTCAAGCATTCATTGAGCGGATTGAGCGTCTGGAGGAGGACAAGGCCGGGATCGCATCGGACATCAAGGACGTGTTTGCCGAAGCCAAAGCCATGGGCTTTGATGTCAAGGTGATGCGCCAGGTGCTGCGCTTGCGCAAACAGGAGGACCATGAGCGCCAGGAGAACGAAATGGTCCTGCACACGTACCTGCATGCGCTCGGCATGGCGCCAGACTTCAGCGATGACAGTGCCGAGGCGACGTCCGGGCCAGCGGCCGATGGTGCGCAAGGCGTGGCCTCTGTGCCGTTCACCCCGCATGTTGTGGCGGCCGAATAAGCACCCGCCGCCGCCAGACATATGACAACCTGCGCGGCCGCGTGCCGATGTTCAGCCGCGACCAAATCGTTGGGAGATAGCCAATGCCGAAGGGTTACATCATCGGCCACATCACGATCCGCGATCCTGAGCGCTACAAGGATTATGTCGCCGCGGACACGCCGGTCTTTGAAAGCCACAACGCCACGTTTCTGGTGCGCGGCGGGGCGTGCGAGGTTGTCGAGGGGGACCTGAAGGAGCGCCACGTCGTCATCGAGTTCGAAAGCTATGCGGCGGCGCGCGCGTGCTATTTTTCGCCGGAGTACCAGGCGGCGGCCGCCATCCGGCGCGAGGCTGCCGACGGCGACATGCTCCTGGTCGAGGGCACGCCGGACTGAGACGCCGTCATCAGCGCGTGGCGGTGCGCACCCGCCGGCCATCGCGGGCGCGACCGGCCCCTTCCGGTGCGAGATCGGCATTGAGGAGGGAGCGCGTCTCCTCGGCGGTGAATTTGTCCGACCAGATCAACGCTGCCAATTGGCGACCAGGGCGCATCCGCAATGGTGTTTCCTCATCGAGCCGCCCGATCCAATTGCGCACGCCGGCAAAATCCGGCGGGATGAGCTGGAGCATTTTGGGGTCGTCGACGGATGGATCGGGGGTGAGGACGGCGCTGATCGGGAACGGCCGATAGCTCAACTCATCAGGGTGATCGACGTCGAAATCGGGGGCGCTCGCCCAACCTGTCATCTCCAGAAATACGCGCTCGATGGAGCGGGCGAGGCTTCCGGTGTCGTCTGGGCTGGCTGTGGCCGTTATCGGTTGCTGCTCGCCTTCAGATGCCGAGCGCGCCGGCGCGGTCAACAGCGGGGCGTCCGTAAGCAACGGCGCATCGGGCGCCGTGGCGGCCATATCAGGGGCGGCGCGGGCAAGGCGCTGGCGGGGCGCCGTTGCGGTTGGGCGCGGCCCGTTTCGTGCGAGCCGTGCGCCGTCCAACATAGCCGCGTCGTCAGCAAGCGGCAGACGGCTGCCTGCGGGTCGCGAAGTTGCGGCTTTCAGCCCCGGCCCGGCCAACAGATCGGCCACAGAGGGGCCTTTTCTCCCTTGCGTTGCTGACGGTGCTTGAGCCGGCGTCTTCGGTGATTGCGAGCTGGGCGATGGCGCGTTGAGTGCCAGATCTGCGCCTTGTGGCCCCTCCGCCAGCGGATCGGCGGATGCAAGCACCACCGGCGGTGCCAGCGCCGGGCCCTCCAACTGGACCTCCCAGGACCCGAGCGATGGTGCGTCCTGCTTTGCTTGAGATGCAGCCGTGCTTCTGGCGCGCCCCGCGGCGGCCGGCCCGATGTCATCCGCGATGCCGCGCTCGGTCTTGCGGGCACCACCCTGAGCCGCGATCCGCGTTTCGCCCTGGCTGGTGAGGCGCGGTGCGGGAATGGCGAGCTGCGCCATCGGGTTCAATGACGCGACCGTGGCCCACGGCGTCATGCCGGCGGGCCGGAGGGGCATTGCGTCATCCCCGTCGGGCCCAGCCAGCGCTGCCGCGGCGGCCATCTGCCCGGCCCAAACTCCGGCCCCAGTCCCGGTCCCAGCAGGCCCTGCACTGTTCGCCGTCCTGGTTCCTGGGCGCTCGGGCAGTGCGGCGGTGAGAACGCCGGATGCGGTCGGCTCCGGTTGCGCACCGGTTGCCAGGGCATAGAGCGTCGGCACCTGTCCCTTCAGGCGCTCGCGGGCCGCCTTGCGCAACGTGTGGAATGCCGTGATGCGCGCAGCAAGCTTTGCGTATTTCTCGCGTGCGACTTTGACGTCGGAGGGTTTGAGCCGTCCGCCGCGCGGCACATGGCGGCTGCGGCCGTTCGGGAACAGCAGCGCCAGCTCATGACGGCCAATGCGCGGCCAGTGGCGCACGCGACCGGTATCGATATGGACGAACGGCAACGCCGATGTGGGATAATAGCCAACGCCCCCCAGTTGGCGCACGAGGGCAGAGTAACGAATGCGCTTCACGGGCACGTCAGGGAAATGGACATCCGCCGCCTTGCCCAGGATGTGCTGGGATTTGCGGGCCTGGCCGCCGCGCGTCCGGCGCAGCATGTTGTTCGTCTTGCTGGACCGGTAGCCGGAGATGAGGTGGATCGGCTCCTTTGAGCCAAGCTCGGTGTGGACCTCCCACAGGATATCGAGCAGCTTGGGGTCCATCTCCGTCGGCTCGTCCTGGCGCCAGTCCCGCATCACCCAGTTGAGCTTTTTCAGCGCGCTCGGCACGTACTGTCCGTTGCGCTTGTAGACGACGCTGACGGTGTCTTTGGTGTGGATGTTGTGGATCGCGAGGGTGCGCTCGCCATGTCGCACCGCCCAGATCCCGCTCGTGGCGGAGAGGATCAGGGCTGCCGTGACGCAAACGAGCGCCAGCCCGTGCCAACGGCGCGATGCGCCAGCACGGCGGTGCGGCCGAGGTGCGCGCGCAAGGGTCTTGCCGGGCACCGGTCGCGAGCCCGACGGGCCGCCGCGGTGCGAAGTCATCTGCTGCACGAACATTGATCCCGGTCGGTTGGCAGAAGTCGCAGACATGACGGTCGGCGAACGCGCAAAGCATGCACATTGCACGGCGCAACAATGACCAAGTTGCGGCGCACCGCGCGAGGTCCCGCGGCACCGCTTCCACAATCACGTGGCGCTGCGTCGGCTCGCATCACCCTGATTTCCATCAAGGCTGCCCGCCAACGCCCGTCGCGCGGTGCTGATGGCCGTGCGGGCGATGCGGCGTGTCCACACACAGTCAGCGCCGCCTGCGTTGAGGCCCAAGGATCGCTGCAAGGCGTTGAGATTTCACTAGATCGCTTGCGACGAACGTCGGATGTCCTGTGGCGGAAATGCCGAACGAGCCTCCCGTAACGGTGGCACCGTTCGTCATCAGGTCCGCGCGAGCCGTCGAAGCGGCTGACCTCCACCAGTGAAGACAAGACGGTGCGGTTGTTTCAGGCTCAGTCCGCCGCACCGGCTTCAGCGGATAACACCGCCGGGATGCCTTCGCGGTAGGTGGGAAAGAAATAATCAACCCGCAGTTCGCCGCGCGACCGTGCGTTGGAGACGCGCTTGCACTCGGCGTAGAAAGAGCGCGTCATCTCCGGCAGCGCGTCCGGATCAAACGGCACTTCCGGTGGCAGCGGTAGGCCCATCAATTCGGCTGCCAGCGAGAGCACGTCCTGCGGCGGTGCGGGCTCGTCATCGGTGATGTTGAAGATGCGTTGGGCGGGCGCGCGCCCTTGCGCCGCCTGCCACGCCATCCAGCCGAAGCCCGCAAACACACCCTGGGCAATGTCATCGACGTGAATACGATTGAACACATGGCCCGGCTTGATCAGCCGTCGCGCGCGCCCTGAACGCAGCTTTGCGCCCGGTCCGCGGCCGGGACCGTAAATGCCTGAAAGCCGGTGGATCTGTACAGCAATGTTCCGCGTGGCGCCGAACGACAGCCAGTCCGCCTCGGCCAGCACACGCTCACGTCCACGCCGCTGTGGTACGCGGGGCGGCGTCTCCTCATCCACCCAAGCGCCCTCATGATCGCCGTAGGCACCGACGGATGAGAGATAAATGACGCCCCTCAGGGCGTGCAGGTCCGCCAGCAGGGCGTGCAGCGCGCGCAGGCTGGGGTCCCACGAGACCGCTGCGCTTTCGCCTCCGCGCCAATCGTCACGCGGGGCAACCGCTTCGCCCTCGACGTAGGCCCGGGGCCTTATGGTATCCTGACCGGAATTCATGGTGAATTGAGCTGGCGGCATCGACGGCGAAATCGAGCACACGATATGCGTGATGTCATCCGGCAGGCCGCCCGCCGGTGGCGTCTCACCGTCAAAGCGGATGGCATGCGCGCCCATGGCCGTGATGCGGGCACAGCCTTCCACGCTGCGGCTCGTACCGCTCACGCGCCCGCCGGCCGCCAGCACACGGCGTGCGATTTCCGCTGCGGAGTATCCAAGGCCCAGAAACAGGACATGCGCATCGGCCATGCCCGCATCGCGCGCTCGACCCAGAAGCCGCGCATCAACCTCGGCCGGTGACAGGAATTGCGTCACGTTTTTTCCTCTCCGCAAGGCTCGGTCCATTCCGACCGGACACCCTCATCGTCTTCGCGCGCAAGATGCGCCTGGCGCACAGCCAAAAGCTGGTCTGCGCTCTGCAGTTGGCGCAAGGCCCAGACGGCGGCCCCGCGCACTGTTGCTGCCTCGTGATCCAGCAGCGCCGCGACCTGTCGCACCAGAGCTCCATCGCCGCTGTTGCCGGCAGCGATCAACGCGTTGCGCAACAGCCCCGCATGGCCGGTCCGCTTCACCGGCGTGCCCGCAAAACGCGCCTCGAACGCTTCAGGCGACAGCGCCAGCAGGTCACAGATCGGCGGATCGTCGAGGCCGTTGCGGGCGGCAAACCGTGTCTCACGCGCGCCCTGTGCAAACTTGTTCCAAGGGCAGACGGCGAGGCAGTCATCGCAGCCGAACACGCGATTGCCCATGGGCTTGCGGAATTCCCGCGGGATTGGGCCGCGGTGCTCGATTGTGAGGTAGGAGATGCAGCGCCGGGCATCGAGCCGATAGGGGGTAGGGAATGCGTTCGTCGGGCAGACATCAAGGCAGCGCCGGCAGGTGCCGCAGTGATCCTGTTCCGGCACGTCGTGCGGGATCGTGGCATCCGTGGCGATGACGCCGAGAAAGAGCCATGAGCCGAATTCGCGCGATACCAGATTGGTGTGCTTGCCCTGCCAGCCGAGGCCCGCAGCAGCAGCGAGCGGCTTCTCCATCAAGGGGGCCGTATCGACAAACACCTTGACCCGGCAGGCCGCGCGCACGGCCAGCCAGCCTGCCACCTGTTTCAGCCGCTTCTTGATGACGCTGTGGTAGTCCTTGCCCTTGGCGTAGACGGATATGACCGCGCGTTCGGTCTCGGTGAGGCGGGTGAGCGGGTCATGATCGGGAGCGTAATTCATGGCCAGCACGACGATGCTGCGCGCATCTGGCCAGAGTGCGCGTGGATGGCACCGGCGGCCGGCGGTCTTGTCCATCCAGTCCATGGTCGCGTGGTGGCCGTCGCCGAGGAAGCGGAACAGCCGCGCTCCGGCGTCGTCTAATCCATCCGGCGCGGTCACGCCCACAGCGTCAAAGCCGGCCTTGTGTGCGACGGCGGCGAGTTCACCGCGCAGGCCGCCCTTCTCAGGTGGCGCTGGAGCCGGCCCCGTCGTGCCGCTGCGCGGACCACCGTTGAGGTCATCGCCGCTCTCGCGATCCGCCTCGCTCATGGCATCAGAAATCCGGATCGTCATAGTGGGACGGTGGCGTGACAATACCCGACACGCGGTCATGCAGGTAATCGCGCACGCTTGGGCGCGATTTCATGCGCGCATACCAGAGCCGTACAGGACCCACGTCATCCCAAACGACCTCGTTGAGGTAGTCGGCACAGGACAGGTGTGCGGCGGCGGCCAGATCGGCAAAGCTCATCACGTCGCCCGCCAGCCAGTCCTGGTCTTTCACAAGCATATCCATGTAGGCCAGTGTGTAGCGCAGGTTGGCCCGGGCCGCACGCACCACCTCGGGCCGCGGTGTCGATGCTGCTCCGGTGCCAAAGCGCTTGTGCACCTTTTCGCGCAAGAGCGGGCTCGTCACCTCATGGGCGGCCTTGCCCTCGAACCAGTCCACCAGGCGACGGACCTCGGCGCGCTGCATGGGATCGCCGGGGAAAAGCCCGGTCAAAGCGGCAGTGGGCTCATCGTTGCGCAATGCGTCGGCAAGGTACTCCGAGATTGCGTAAACGCCGCAGAGCACATCGCCAGTGCCGAACTCAAGGATGGGCAGGCGGCCGGCCGGATTCTTGGCGAGAAATTCTGGCCGATATTCCCAGTGCCGCTCCTCGCTGAGGCGGACCTCAAGGCGCAGCTCCCACAGGAGTGAGCGGATCGCCCGGCTGTGCGGGCAGAGTGGGTAGTGGATCAGCGTGAGCATGCGGGGCCCGGTGTTGGTGGGCGCTGACTTGAACGGCCCGTCGGCCCCGGCCGGACCGAAACATGAGTGCGGATCGGCACGGAGCCTTGGAGGCATAGCACGCAACGACGCTGTTCGCGCCTGTCAGCTTGGGGCTGTCCCGACCACCCCGCGTAACCGACCATGTGATCGTGTTGCCACTGGCGGCTCACCGCGCCATTTGAAGCCGACCCGGGTTCACCCGGCAGAGGTGTGGCCATCCGCGACCCGACAGCCACACACCGCCATCCGCACACACTGTGTAGCGATTTGGTGTTGCGCACCGGGCCGGCTGGCGGTCCTTGTCGGGCGCAACAGCCGTGCGCGTTCGCTTCCGGGGACCACCGAACATGCTCATCGAGCAGATCATCGTTCTGGCCATCATCCAGGGGATCACGGAATTCCTGCCGATCTCCTCATCAGGCCATCTGGTGTTGATCCCGCAGCTCACCGGCTGGAACGATCAGGGCCAGATCATCGATGTGGCGGTGCACGTCGGCAGCCTGTTTGCCGTCATGATCTACTTCTGGCGGGATATGATCCGGCTGATATCGGGCACGGCCATGCTGGTCACGTTCCGCTGGAACGAGGATGCCCGGCTCGTGATGTTGCTGATTGTGGCGACCGTGCCGTTCATCATGGTCGGCGTCACCATCGTCGCCAGCGGCTATTACGATGACTATAACGCGGTCGTGCGGACGGTGGAGGTTGTGGCCTGGGCCAACATGATCTTCGCCATCCTGTTGTGGCTCGCCGATGAACGCGCGCCGGTCACGCGCCGGGTCAAGGACCTGACCATGGCCGACGCCGCCGTGCTGGGCACCGCTCAGGTGCTGGCCATCATCCCGGGCGTGAGCCGCTCGGGCGTGACGATGACGGCTGGCCGCGCGCTTTCGATGGAGCGAACGGAAGCGGCGCGCTTTGCCATGCTGATGTCCATCCCGACCATTCTGGTGTCGGGCGCAGCCGCCACGCTGAAACTGGCGCAAGAGGGTGAGGCGCGCTTGCAGGGGGATGCCATCCTGGCGGCGGGCCTGTCATTCGTCGCTGCGCTGCTGGCGATTTGGGGCATGATGGCGCTGCTCAAGCGCATGTCCATGCTGCCGTTCGTCATCTACCGTGTGGTCTTGGGGTTGGTGCTGTTCTACCTCGCCTACACTGGCTTTTTCGACGTCGGCACGGCCACGACCGCAGCCGCTGGACCATCGGCAGTCTGATGAACACCGGCAGTCTGACGGGCGAGGTGTTTTCGGCGCCGGTCGGCTCGCAACAGGCGCCACCTCCCCTGGTCAGCGGCGATAATGCGCGTACTGCCCCTTCTCGGCAAAGGCTTCCAGGTAGTCCGGCACGATCATGTCGACAGACGACAGGTCCGTGACGCCAAGCCCCGCCAGCGTTCGGCCCTCGGCCTTCGCGGCGGCGCTGACCACATTGTCGTGCTGCAGCATCAGCACCTGGTCATACGTGATCGGCCGGTTCGGCAACGGCGACACCAGCAACGCCTGGATTTTCGCCAGCCAGAACGGCAACGAGACGACCATACGATCACGGTCGATGTAATCCAGCATGCGCTCGATCAGTTCGCGGAAGGAGAAGGTTTCCGGACCGCCCAGCTCATAGATCGTGCCCGCCTGGGCCTTGCCTTCGATGGCTGCGAGCGCAGCCTCGGCCACATCGCCCACGTAGACCGGTTGGAAATGCGTCTTGCCGCCGCCAATCACCGGCAATGCTGGTGAAATCTGCGCCATGGAGGCAAAGCGGTTGAAGAACTCGTCCTCCGGGCCGAACACAATCGACGGGCGCAGGATGACGGTCTCGGGGAACGCGTTGAGGATCGCCTCCTCGCCCAAGGCCTTGGTGCGCGCATACTGTGCCTTCGACGATTTGTCCGCACCGATGGCTGAGACCTGGACGAAGTTCTTGACGCCAAGCTCGGCACAATACTCCGCGATGGCCCGTGCACCATCGACATGCAGCGTGGCGAATTTCTGCGCGCCACTTTGATCGAGCAGGCCAACCAGATTGATGGCGCCGTCGACGCCCTCGAGCGCCTTCTTGATCGATGCAGGATACCGCAGATTGGCCTGCACGGCATGGATCTGGCCTGGGAAGCCCATCGGCTGCAGATGGCCAGCCAGATCGGGCCGGCGCACGGCCGCCTTTACCCGGAAGCCCTTGCGCGCCAGCGCACGAACGATGTGACGGCCGAGGAAGCCGGAGCCCCCAAACACAGTGATGATCGCCGGCGGCTTCAGCGCTGCGGCGCGCGGTGCGCCCGGCCCGACAGGTGCCGGCTTTGTCTGCGGCTCAGGAGTTTCCATGGATGCCCGATCTCCCCGATGCGCATTTGCGTTGAGCACAGGCCCCGACGCGCGGTTGGCGATGACGCCGTTGGTGCATCTACGCTCGCGTTAGGCGCTTGGAGCGCATCAATCAATTGACAGCAATGGGCCGGGGGACTAATTGCCAGCGTCTCGCGGCGACGCGGACGGTGCGCCCAGGTGGCGGAATTGGTAGACGCGCTGGCTTCAGGTGCCAGTGACCTTATGGTCGTGGAAGTTCGAGTCTTCTCCTGGGCACCATCTCAATATCGGTTCATGGCCTCTCCTAGCCTGTTGTTGGCCGGCGCTGGATGCCGGCAAATGCGCCGACATCGCCCGTCGGCGGGAAGCACCCCCATCCATCAGCGCAGTGCGTGACAGGCGAGCGAACCACTCGTCTTGGTCCAGGTCGATCGGCCCGCCAGCTCTCGCCACCTGCGGATCGGCACCAATCGAGGTCGCACGATGACGACACCCAAGGTTTACCGCGGCGACCTGCCGGACGGTTTTGAGGCGGGCGACAGCCTGGCGGTTGACACCGAAACCATGGGTTTGCGCCCGCACCGAGACGACCTCTGCGTCGTCCAGTTGTCGCGCGGCGACGGCAAGGCGGTTCTGGTCCAGCTTGATCGTTCGACCTACGACGCGCCCAATCTCAAGCGTGTGCTTGGCGATCCGGACGTCACGAAGATCTTCCACTTTGCGCGCTTTGATGTGGCTGTGCTGAAGCACTTTCTGGGCGTCGATTGCACGCCGCTGTACTGCACAAAGATCGCATCAAAGCTGGTGCGGACCTACACGGATCGGCACGGCCTGAAGGATCTGGTCCGGGAGGTGTTGGGTGTCGATCTCAACAAGCAGCAGCAGAGTTCGGACTGGGGGGCAGAGACGCTGACGGCTGAGCAACTGGCCTATGCGTCTGCCGATGTTTTGTACCTCCACGCACTCCGCGAGCGCCTGGACGCGATGCTTGAGCGCGAGGGGCGCACCGCAATCGCCAGGTCCTGCTTCGATTTCCTGCCAACCCGTGCGGCGCTCGACCTCGCCGGCTGGGACGAGGTCGACATCTTTTCGCATCACTGAAGCCAGTTCGGCGTCCGTGAGGGCCGCAGCACGTCGGGCGCGAGTGAGTGCCGCCGGACGTCGGTCGGGAGTGAGGGCCGGCACACCGAGAGCGCGTCAGGCTCCAATGACGATGCCGTTCACTTCTCAGCCTGCCTCGCCGCAGCCATGCTATGGCTGCGGTCATTCTCAACAAATCCTAGAGCAGGCCCTTTGCGCTCAGGTAGGCGATGGCAGCCGGGTGAAGGCGCGCCGTGATCCCGCGCCGGACCATGTCGTCCGTTTCAACGGGTTTCAGAGCCGGGTGCAGCCGGCGGAACAGCGCCAGATCATCAAACACGGCCGACAGCACCGCGCGCACCTGTTCCTCTGGCGTATCCTCTGTTGCCACAACCGTGGCCACAGGACCGAAGGTGACGATGTCCACCGGTGCGGCGGCGTACGTGCCTTCGGGGATCGTCAACTGGGACAGGAACGGGTTGTCCTGGATCATAAGCTCAACGTCGAGCCCCGTGACCGGTACTGGCGCGGCAGCGCACTCGTCCATCACACGGGCGAGCCCCTCGTTCGGCGCGGCGACCACGTGCGCGAGCACGTCGATCTCGCCATTGCACAGGGCTGCATCCTGCTCCAGCGCCGTGAGCGCGGGCGCGGCAGCCAGATCGTCCGGGCTCAGGCCGTGCGCCTGCAACAGCAGCTCGGTTGTGACCCGCTGGCCTGAGCCGGGATTGCCGATGCTCATGCGCTTGCCGCGCAGGTCCGTGACGCCACCGACACCGGCGGTGCTCTTGGCGATCAGGTGATAGGGCTCTGCATAAACGGAAAAGAGCACCCGCAGGCCATCCAGGCCGTTGCCCTCAAGCGGGCCGGTGCCGTTGGCAGCGTGATACTGCACGTCGGACTGCACGATGGCGATGTTTGCTGTGCCGCTGCGCAGCGCCTCGATGTTCGCGATCGAGCCGCCCGTGACATCAGCCTGACAGGACATCGGCTCAGTGCCGGCAGCTTTGGCCTGTTCGCGCAGCAGATAGCAGATGGCACGCCCAATGACGAAGTAGGTGCCCGTCGGGCCGCCCGTCGCAATGCGCAGATCGGCGGTGCTTTGTTGGGCGCTTGCCTGTGAGCCCGCGCCGATGAACCCGGTCAGCGCCAGCCCTGCCACAGCGCCTGCCATGGTCGCCGCGCGCACCATTGATGCCAGTTGCCGCATTCGCCCCTCCATTGAACGCGAGACCCGTCACACTGCGCCACGACGCCTTCTCGTGCGCCGTCGCGTTGAAAAGCCCTTACGACATGTGTCGGCACGTGACCATTGTTTGCGTCGATGCGATCGGCCTCGCATGGCGGCTACCACGTGACCGGGCGCCCCTGCGTGCACCGCGCCTGGCCATGCCATGAAAGCCACCGGCACCAGTTCACCATGCAGCGGGCATTGATTATGGGTCGCGCGAGAGACCCTTGGCCTCCAGTTCGCCAAGGTAGGTGGCCCAGAGCGCGTCACGCTCGCGTGCGAGGCGACGGAGGTACCCCCAGGCAAACAGTCCGGTGGCGTGGCCATCGCCAAAGCCGATCCGCACCGCGTAATGGCCGACGGGCTCGATGCTCTGGATGGTCACGAAGCGCTTGCCGCCGACCGTCACGCGCTGTTCGGGTGAATGCCCTTGCACCTCTGCGCTTGGGCTCATGACGCGCAGCATCTCCGCCGCAAGCGCCTGCGAGGGCAGGTCAGCCCAGGTGACGGTCAAAGTGCGCTTGTCGGGCGATACCCGCAGTTCGCTCGGCGGTGTGTCGGCGTCGGTCGCGTCCGCGGTGTTCGTCATCGTGCCGGAGATCCAAACGAGGGGCGCATGGACGGTTGGGCGTCTGCGGCCTGGCGAGCGGCGTGTGCCGCTCGCATCGGGCAGACGAAGGGCTTTGCGCCGTCCGCACCAGGCCCCCATCATGGAGGGGTCCACAACCCGCCCGCGCCCACGCCCGCGCCCACGTCCGTGGCCTTCAGGCGCACTGCCTGCGCTCAGCAGTAGGTGCAGCCGCTCTCACGGACCTGGGCCACGCGGGCCTCAAGCTGCTGCAAAAGGTCTTCCGGAGCGCCCGGGATGACCTTGTCGTCCACCAGAAAGTGCGGCGTGCCGCGGATGCCCATCTCGCGGGCAAGTCGCTGCACACGCTCGATTTCTTCGGTGACCTTGTCGGACGTCATGTCCGCCTCGAGCTTCGCGATGTCGAGCCCGTGCTGCTTGGCCACCTTGAGACCCTTCGCCTTGTTCGCACGGCCCGGCTCCGTCAGCAGACCCGTGTGCACCTCCCAGTACTTGCCCTGCTCCCTGGCGGCGAGCGCCACCCGCGCCGCCTGCTCGCTTTGCTCGCCAAAGATCGGGAACTCTTTAAGCACCACGCGGACATTGTCGTCCTTCTTGATCAACTCGGCCATGCCGTCGAGCGCCCGCTTACAGAAGCCGCAGTTGTAGTCGAAGAACTCCACAACCGTCACGTCGCCGTCAGGGTTTCCAGCGATCGGCGCCGAGGTGGTCTTGAACAGCCCTGCGGCGTTGTTCTTCAGGGCCTGCGCCGTCTGCTCGGCCTGCTGGGCGGTCATCTTCGCCTCAAGCGCGGCCTGAACCTCGATCATGATCTCCGGGTTTTTCAAAAGGTAATCCCGGATGATGCCCTCGACATCGGCGCGATCCAGCTCGGCCGTCTGCACGCGTGCAGTTGCGTTCGCCCCATCGTCGGCATCGCCCGCAGGCGTCTCGGCGCGGCCGGCCGCTTGGCTATCGAGCAGGGTCAGCCCGGCGGTGTCCGCCGATGCGGTGCGGGACGCTGCGTTGGCCGTCGCCGTTGCGCTCGTGGGCGTCGATGACAGCGGCGTGAGCACGATCAAGCCGGCGGTCACGACCAGCGCGGCAGCGACCGGCAGGATCACACGGCCCATCAGGCCTTCAGATGCCGCACCTGCGGCTGACGTTTCACCCTGGCTCATTGTCCGTCTCACTCGTATTTTGGGTTTTGCGGCCACGGCCGCCGGAGTTGGCGATTGTCTTCGCGTTAGCGCTTGAACTTCACGATGTCATCGGCCTGCACCCATTTTGGTGAGCCCTTGCGTAACTTTGCCTGCGCGCGTTTTGCAAAACGCTTGGCATCGGACAGGTTGCCCTCACCGAAGTGCGCCTGCGCCGATGCGAGATACGCGTCAGCTTCGCGTCCTTGCGACCAGTAGGCCTTGGCCAGAAGATGGTAGCCTAGCGGCACCCGTTCTTCTGCCAGCGCCTTGCGCAGAACCCGGATCATGCGGTCGGCATCGCCGGATCGGTTGCGGGCCTGGAGCGCCTGCGCATAGCGCACCTCCATCAGCGACGATCCGCCGCTCAGCTTGATGGCCGTTTCGAGCGGGCCGGTGGCGTCGCGCGCGCGCCCGCCCTTGATCAGGAAATCGGCTTTCAGTTCGTGGAAATACGGATAGCGCGGCCGTGCGGCGATGAGCGCGTCCACCCTGGGCAACGCGGCATCGATCCCGGCAGAGCGGAACGTCGCGATGGCCTGGGCGTAGCGCGCCGGCAGGGACCGGTCGTTGCGCTGATACTGGTTGAAGACGACCGATGGCGGATCGAGATAGCCCGCGATCTTGGCGCGCATCAGGTCATGGCGCTCCTGCAGTTTCGGCGGGTCCGAACGGCCATAGTAGGGGCTTTGGGCTGCCAACTGGCGGAGCTGTGCGATCCGGCGCCGCGGCAGCGGGTGGGAGCGCGTGTATTCATTGCCGCCTTGGGTGAGGAACAGCTCCTGATCTGCCAGCCGCTCAAACGTGAGGATCATGCCGCGTGCGGACTGTCGTGTCGCGTTCAGATAGCTGATGCCTGCCTGGTCGGCAGCACTTTCCTGCACCCGTCGGTAGGAGAGGATCGACCGCAGCACGAGCGGGTCAGAGCCCGTCGTGATGGCCCTGCCGATCCCGCCCACAACGTTCTGGGTTGATTCATCGTTCGATGCCGCACCGGCCACCAGAGCACCCAAGCCCAAGATCTTCATCAGCAGCAGCCGGGTCTGATCCTGCTTGATCTTGGCTCGAAGGCCCGCCAGGTGCCCGCCGGCGATATGACCGGCTTCGTGGGCAATCACGCCGATGACCTCGCCTGGTGTCTCGGCCTGGGTGAGGGTGCCCGTATTCATAAAGACATTGCGCCCATCCAGGACGAACGCGTTGAACGAGCTGGCCCGAATGATGCGCATGCGCACCCGATCCGCCCCGAGCCCGGCGGCCTCAAAGATCGGCCCGGAATAATCCTCCAGCAGACGCTCGATCTCGGTGTCGCGAATGTAGGGCAGGCGGCGTTGGGCATCGGCGGGCAGCGCGGATGCAAGCAGTGTGACGACGACCACGATGCCGCCAAGGCACAGCATGCCCCATCGGGCGAGCAGCGCTTGCGGATGGGCGCTCGGCCCGCGCTGTGGTCTGCGCGACGTTTCTGCAATCTGTGAACGCGATGTCATGGCAACCTCGACTGTCCCGTTCGGGGTCTTTAGCACGCAGGCGCAACCGCCTGGAGCCGTGGCTTGCGACGGCATTGCGTGAATTGTGGCACACTAAGGCAAAAGTGTGTGGTGCGCCTCCCTCAAGCGTGCCCATGGACAAGAGTTCATGGGAGGGCCGCACGTCCGGCAGCCGAACGGCCTGTCCAAACATGCGCTTGGAGCGCAGCGATCGGGTTTGTCTGCGTGCAGCACTTGGTCCGCCGACAACGTACAGCAACCGTAATCGGTTTTAGAGCCGCTCGCGGAGGCCTTTTCGGGGCCGTGCACGGGCTGCTTGTGGGCTGTTTTTGCAAAAACGCGCACGGGCGGGGTAACCAGCGGGCTCATAGCCGCGAAGGATAAAACAATGGCGCATGACCCTTGCGAAGCCGCTGCCGATCCATCTGCCGGTCCAACTGCGAACGACACGGTGGGCGCACGACCCGCGGGCGCAAGGAACGACCGTGCGCACGTTGAGCCTGTGGGCGCTCACGATGTGTTGGCTGAGCGCGCGGCGTTGGCGCCATTCATCGCCATGGACGTGATGAACACGGCCCAGGCACGTGCTGCGGCAGGTGACGACATCGTCCACCTGGAGGTCGGTCAGCCCGGCACGCCAGCACCTGCCGGCGCGCTCGCCAAAGCCAGGGCTGCACTCGACACCGATCTCCTGGGCTACACGGGCGGGCTGGGCCGATCCGATCTGCGCGAGGGGCTGAGCGCGCACTACAAGCGTTGGTATGGACTTGATGTTCCGCCCGAGCGGTTCGTCATCACAGTCGGTTCGTCGGCCGGCTTTGTGCTTGCCTACATCGCGACCATGGCAGCGGGCGACCGGATCGGCCTGACCGTGCCAGGCTACCCGTGCTATCGCGAGATTGCCAAAGCGCTCGACATCTCAACGCATCTGATGCGCGTCGGCCCGGAAACGGGCTGGCAGTTGACGCCGGATGCCGTGCGTGACGCCCACGCCATGGCGCCACTGAGGACTTTGATGGTGGCAAGTCCCGCCAATCCAACCGGCACCGTCATTCCGCCCGACACGTTGCGGGCCCTCATTGAGACCTGTGCGATCGCCGGCATCCGCTTCATTTCCGACGAGATCTACCATGGGCTCACCTATGGCGCGCCGGCGCAAACGGCGCTCGCCCACAGCGACGATGTGATTGTGGTGAACAGCTTCTCAAAGTATTTCTCCATGACCGGCTGGCGCGTCGGCTGGCTGGTGGTCCCTGAGCGCGATGTGCGGACCTATGAGCGGCTGAGCCAGCACCTTTTCATCTGCGCGCCGCACATTTCCCAGGTGGCGGGCCTGGGCGCGCTGGCGAGCCTCGAGGAGCTGGAGGACCACCGCGCGCGCTATGCCACCAACCGCGCCTGCCTGCTGGAGACGCTGCGTGCGGCAGGTCTGACCGGATTTGCGCCTGCCGATGGGGCCTTTTATCTCTATATCGATGTGGCTGACGCGTGCGCTGCACTGGCCCGCACGCGGGGGCTTAATGCCGGGGCAATCACGTCGCTGGAGCTGGCCCAGGCGATCCTGGAGGACGTTGGTGTGGCCGTGACGCCGGGGCTTGATTTCGACCCGCAAGAAGGCGGCCACCACCTCCGCCTGTCCTATGCCGGAGCGCCGGAGCGCGTCGCCGAAGGCGCGGCCCGGCTGGCGGGGTATTTTCAACGGTTGGCGTGAGCGGCCCCGACGCCCTGTCTTGATGCTATGAGTCGGCGCCTCGTCTTGATGTCGCGTCACGCCACAGCCTCACCAGTCGCGACGGTCCTTCAGCACCGCCTCCAACGCATCGGCAAGGCGC
>CAZGNQ010000003.1:24106-32196 GCA_964527285.1 uncultured Hyphomicrobiales bacterium
GCCTCACCAGTCGCGACGGTCCTTCAGCACCGCCTCCAACGCATCGGCAAGGCGCCGGCCCCACCGCTCCTGGCCTGCGGCATCGGCGATCAAGTCCTGACGCACCTCGATCAGCACGTGCGGCAAGCCACGTTTGGTGCCGTGGCGGTTCATGCAGTCCCCCTCCAGGCGGCCCACGTAAGGTTCGTTGTCGCCCACCGTGAGGTCCGGTTGCGCGCGCAGGTGCGCGATGAGAGGCGCCGCAATTCGGTCGTCGCGGTCCCACAGGATGCCAATCTCCCAGGGCCGCGGCTGGCCGCGCCACACGGGCGTGAAGCTGTGCACGGAGATCAGCACCGGCGTTGCACCGGCCGCAACGCGCGCATCAAGGTGCGCGCTGATGGCGTCGTGATAGGGGGCATGGAACGCGTTGAGGCGGTGTGCACGTTCCGCATCGCTCAGGCTGCGGTTGCCTGGGATGACCGCCCCGTCGGAATAGCGCATGATGAGGGTCGGATCGTCATGCCCGCGGTTGGGGTCAATCAGCAGACGGGAGTAGGCGGCGAGGAGGCCCGGCGCGCCAAAGGCATCGGCCAGCACGCGGCACACCCCTTCCGCGCCGATGTCGTAGGCAATGTGGCGGGCAAGGTGGTCTGGCGTCAGCCCCAGTGAACCATGGCCTGCCGGCAGCGTGTTGCGGGCGTGATCGCACAGGATCAGAAGTTCGGGGCCTTTACGCGCCCCCTCGCCTGCGACCGCGCCTACTAACCGTCCCGTGTCGACGCCCGTGTCCAGTTCAACGCGGACGCCGGTGTCGCGACCGCTGCTTGGCCCACCGGCTGACGAGCCTGCCGGGTCGCCCGCGGCCAGCGCGGTCCCCGCCGGCCAATGTCCGAACCGCTGGAACGGTGGAAAGTCGCCCGCAACACTCGTCTCCTGGCTGATCGCCATGCATGTCCCCCCAAGTCCCAGCACCCGTGCCCGCAAGGCCCGCACGATCGCCGAAGGGTAGTGGGCCGGCGTACAGTGATTGCATCTCTCGCCGGGCTGCGGCAGTCATCGCCCATGACACAGCCGCCAACACCCGCCGAAACATCGCTGCAGGCGAACCCGTCGGACGTATCGCCAACCGCACTGCTGCACAACATGTTGGCTGCCGCGGTGCGCACGGCGCTGCCTGAGCATTGTCTGCCGCCCCACCTCCCCGCGCCGCCGGCCGATGGCCGTCTTTTCCTCCTGGGCGCTGGCAAGTCCGCCGGCGCGATGGCCGCCGTGGCGGAGGCGCACTATCGCGAGACGTGCGGAGCGGAGATTTTTGCAACGGACGCAACCTCGACCGCCGCGGGGCAGATCGTGACGAGCATCACGACGCGCCATGGCTACACCCGCCCCACGCGCCACTTCACGGTGCGGGAGGCCGGGCATCCGGTGCCCGACGCCGGCAGCATTGAGGGCGCGCGCGAGGCCTTGGCTCTGGCCGCGATGGCCGGCCCGGCGGACCGCGTCGTTGTGTTGATGTCCGGCGGTGCGTCCGCGCTGTGGTCCGCGCCGGCGCCTGGTCTTGAACTCACCGACAAGCAGGCGGTGACACAGGCTCTGCTGAAAGCCGGGCATCCCATCAGCGTCATCAACACAGTCCGCAAGCATCTCTCAGCCATCAAGGGCGGGCGCCTTGCCGCGGCCGCAGCGCCCGCATCGGTCCTGACGTTGGCGATTTCCGATGTGCCAGGCGACGATCCGGCAACCATTGGCTCTGGCCCGACGGTCGGGGATTACACCACGGTCGATGAGGCGCGCCGGGCCCTGGCGACGCTTGATGGCAGGCTGTCGGCGCAGACACTTGAGCGCGTGCTCGCCGCATTGAGCGAGACGCCAGAACCGGGCGACGCAGCACTTGCGGGAAGCGCGTTCAGGTTGATTGCCACGCCGGCCAAAGGGCTGGAAGCGGCCGCAGAGGTGGCGCGCGAGGCGCATTATTCTCCCATCCTGCTGGGCTCGGACCTGGAGGGAGAGGCGCGAGACCTCGCCAAGGCGCAGGCCCTTGAGGCTGTTTCGCGGGCGGGCAACATCCCTCACGAAGCACATGGCATTGTGTTTCTCTCCGGTGGCGAACTGACGGTCACGGTCACAGGCAACGGCCGCGGCGGTCCCAACCAGGAGTATGCGCTGGCATTGGCGCTCGCTCTTGACGGCCGGCCCGACATCCACGCGCTGGCAGCCGACACTGATGGCAGCGATGGCGGCACGGGCGCGGCCGATGATCCAGCCGGCGCCATCGTCTCGCCGGACACGCTGGCGCGCGCCGCCAGCGCGGGCATTGATCCCGGCGCTATGCTCGCCAACAACGATGCGACCGGCTTCTTTGCAGCGGTTGATCAACTGGTCAAAACGGGACCTACGTTCACAAATATTAACGATTTCCGTGCCATCGTCGTGTCTCGCACCTAAGCCGGGATGGGGCGGGGCAAAGCGGCACGCACCGTACCGCAGCCCGTTGGATCGGCGCCCAGTGGATCACCCTTCACCGGTTCGGCGCCCACGGATAACCACCCTGCGTCGTGGGCGCGCGTCAGGCATCACAAACGGTATGCACCATGCTTCGATCGTACCGCAGCGCCCGCGCTAAACATCGTGCCGCGCGGCTCGTGGCTTCAATCGTTCTGCTTGCCGGCATGGGGTGGGCCGCGCCTGCCGCTGCCGACCTGAAACTGTGCAACATGACAGCAAGCCGCGTGGGCGTAGCCATCGGCTACAAGGACACCGACGGCTGGGTGGCAGAGGGCTGGTGGAACCTCTCGTCCCAATCCTGCGAGACGATCCTCATCGGCAATCTGCGTGCGCGCTATTACTACGTCCACGCGGTCGATTATGACCGTGGTGGGGAATGGTCGGGCCCAGCTTTCATGTGCACGACAAAAAAGGCGTTCGTCATCCGGGGCGTAGAAAACTGCAACCAGCGGGGTTACCGGCGCTCAGGCTTTTTTGAGGTGGACACGACCGACGAAAAGGACTGGACGATCCGGCTGACGGACCCGGTGGCCGGTACCGTTGCGCGTGCGCCGGGAGACGATGCGTCCGCGCCGGCGACCCAGGCCAACTGAACGGCACCGCACGGACCTGTGGGTGCGGTAACCGGTTGGCCACCGCACGGGCACTTTGGCTTGAGTTGTTTGCCTGTTCCGCGCGCCTTATCAGCAAGACGCTTTGCAAGGCGAGACTCGTAACCGGGGTTGGCGAGAGCGGTGGCGCCGTGCGCCGACGAGACATTGCGATGTGATGCGCCCGGTGGACGCGATGGATCAGATGCCGCGCCCTTCCACCTTCGGCGCCAGATCCTCCACCGCTTCCTTGGCGCCTGCGTGATGCGGATGCACCTCCAGCAGCTGACGGAACGCCTTCAGTGCCGCTTCTTCATCGCCGGCTTCATTCAGAATGATTGCGAGGCCTCCGATGGCGCGAAAGTGCTTCGGATCGATCGTCAGCACCTTCTGCAGGTCAATCAGCGCGCGGCGGTAATCACCGTTCTGGAAGAAGATGTACGCCCGACGGTTGAACCCTTCGGCGAAGGTCGGGTCGAGCTCCGTCACGGTGTCGAGAATGTCGAGCGCGTCGTCGACAGCGTCGGTGTCCTGCAGCTCTATGGCGCGCGAGAGCAGGAGATCGACCGTGTCGCTTCCCGATTTCTCCCAGAACCGATCGAAAAGGGCCTCGACCGCGACGGCATCTTCGGGCGTCTCGGCCTCAGCCAGCGACTTATAGAGCTCGCGCAGCACCGTTTCGCGATCCTGCTGCACTGTGGTGTCGGCGGGATCGGTTTTGCCAGGGGCCGTCTCGTGCACCTTTGGCGTGGTGAGCGCGTCATTCGTCGGCGCGGCGCTGTCCTGGTCCTGCGCGCGTGATGGCGTGACCATTGCGGAGCTGACGAAAAGGCTTGCCACCAGCAGGCAGGGCAGCAGCAGGCGCACCGGGACGGCCCTTCCACGGCGTGGGTTGGCGGTCGGCCGAAAATCGAAATCAAGGACTGATGGCGCGTTGGTCATGCCAGCAGCATAAAAAGCGGAGAATGCGTCCCGCAAGCCACCACGGCATCGCTGGGCGTGACAATTATGTAAAGCCGGGTGGGGAGCCTGCGTGCTTCGACGCAGGAACGCAACAAACCGGTTGAGGCCGGCTCGTCTCAAGAATTGAGGACGTGAACCAGAAACGACCGAGGCATGCCGTAGCTCGTGCGACCGCCGCCAGCCCTCAACATGCGCGCCAAATTGCGCACTGCGAATGCGCTGGGGAGCGGATCATCCCTGGCGGGCTTTGAACCGCTTCTGCACTTTGTTGATCACGTACAGGCGCCCACGGCGGCGGACAACGCGGTTGTTGCGGTCGCGTTTAGCAAGCGACTTCAAGGAATTGACGATCTTCATGGCGGCCGTCTCTGTGCTTTGAGCGGCAAGGCCGCCTTTCAAAATGGTGGATGGTGGGCACGACTGGGATTGAACCAGTGACCCCCTCGATGTCAACGAGGTGCTCTCCCGCTGAGCTACGCGCCCCTTGGCTGCATCGGCAGCCCCGAAATCAGGCGCACAAGTGGCGGCCAATCCGGAAGCCGGGATAGAGCACGAGCACGCGCGCAAGGTCAAGCCTGATCGGGCCATGTTGGCCAATTGCGGCCGTTGCAGGCTTTCTGCACGCAGCCGGCAGCCAACGCCGCGTGCGACCCCCGCGGTGGCCAGCGATCCCGATGCGCAAACCGCCGATGCGCATGCACCGAAGGTGGAAGGCCTGTGTGCACGGAATTCGCAAAGCCACGTGACACGATCCGCGATAGTGACCCGGGCAACCGGTGGAGAACGCGATGGACCAGCGAACAACGCCTGCGAATGGGGATCATCAGCCCGACGAGATGACGCCGGACGGGCGCCAGGCTGGCGAGCCAACCTCCGCGGTGGGCGGCCTCACCGATGCGCACGCGCGCACCGCCCACGACGTGGTGGGCACGCTTGGCGTCACTGCGGGTGGCCTGACGGGCGCCGACGCCGCAAAGAGGCTGGACCGGTTTGGGCGCAACGAACTGCCACGCGAGGAGCGTGCATCGGCGCTCAGCCGCTTTCTGGCGCAGTTCAACAACGTCCTCATTTACGTTCTGCTCGGCTCCGCGCTGATAACGGCGATCATGGGGCATTTGATCGACGCCAGCGTCATCCTCGGGGTCGTGCTCATCAACGCTGTCATCGGCTTTGTGCAGGAAGGCAAAGCCGAGGCGTCGCTTGATGCGATCCGCAACATGATCGCCCCCCAGGCCATTGCCATGCGCGGTGGCACGCGCGTGAAGATTGCTGCGGCTGAGGTTGTGCCCGGCGACGTCCTCCT
Organism: uncultured Hyphomicrobiales bacterium; assembly: GCA_964527285.1. Classification (GTDB taxonomy): domain Bacteria; phylum Pseudomonadota; class Alphaproteobacteria; order Rhizobiales; family CAZGNQ01; genus CAZGNQ01. The sequence continues at coordinate 29,450 of CAZGNQ010000003.1, forward strand.
TCTGGAGGCCGGGGACCGCGTTTGCGCTGATGTGCGGATGCTGGAGGCCCAGAGCCTGCGCATCGATGAGGCCGTGCTGACCGGGGAATCCGTGCCCGTGGACAAGGGCACAGCCGCCGTGCCGGTGGATGCCGCCCTCGGCGACCGGACCGGTATGGCCTTCTCGGGCACGCTGGTGACCGCCGGCCATGGGCGCGGCGTGGTGGTGGCGACCGGTCAGGCGACTGAGCTTGGCAAAATCTCAGGCATGCTGGCGCGGGTCACGAAGATCAAAACGCCGCTCATCGCCAAAATGGACGCCTTCGCCGGCCAGTTGACCGTCTTCATCCTCGGTCTCGCCGCCGTCACGTTCGCGTTTGCCGTCTGGGTGCGAGACTACACCGTCCAGGACGCATTTTTGAACATGGTGGGCATGGTGGTCGCGGCCATCCCGGAAGGCCTGCCGGCCGTGCTCACCATCACGCTTGCTGTCGGCGTGCAGCGCATGTCGTCGCGCAACGCGATCATCCGCCGTCTGCCCGCGGTGGAAACCCTGGGCTCGGTGTCGACCATTTGCACCGACAAGACCGGAACGCTGACCCGCAACGAAATGAGCGTGGCGAGCGTCTGGTGCGTGGGGCGGTCCTATGAGGTCAGCGGCATCGGCTATGCGCCCGAAGGTGGGGTTTCGTGCGACGGTGCGCGGGTCGAGCCGGCGGATGTCCCGGCCTTGAGCGCGCTCGCGCGTTGTGCGTTGCTGTGCAACGACGCGGAACTGCGGGACACGGACAGTGGTTGGCGCGTGCAGGGCGATCCCATGGAGGGCGCTCTTCTCGCATTCGGGTCCAAGGCCTGGGGAGCAGTCGCACCCGTTCAGGAGGCAGCGCCGCGCCTAGCGGAAATCCCGTTCGATGCGGCCCACCGTTACATGGCCACGCTGCATGGCGATGCGCGCAGTAGCGCCAACAGATTTCTCGTCGTGAAGGGCGCTCCGGAGCGGATGCTGGAGCTGACGGACGTTGCGTGGTCGCAGAACGGGCCAGACCCCGATGACGCAAACGACGCGGTGCGGACACGCCTGATTGCTGGCCAGCCGGTGCCCTGTGCGCTGCTCAACCAGGATACGTGGCAGGCGGCCATTGAAGCGATCGCAGCGCGCGGCCAGCGGGTGCTGGCGCTCGCCATCGGGCCGGCGCGCGCGGACCAGGACACGCTGAGCCACGACGACCTCGGCACAGACCTCGTGCTCGTGGGCCTGGTCGGGCTGATCGACCCGCCGCGCGATGAGGCCATCGCAGCCGTGGCGGACTGTCAGGCGGCCGGCGTGGCTGTGAAAATGATCACGGGTGACCACGCCGCAACGGCGCGAGCGATTGCCGGGCAGTTGGGCCTGTGCAACCCGGACCGTGTTCTCACAGGACGCGATGTCGAGGCGACGGACGACGAGGCGCTGCGCAGCCATGTGCGCGACACCAATGTGTTTGCCCGCATGAGCCCGGAGCATAAACTGCGGCTCGTCACGGCCCTCCAGGCGAACGGCGCGATCACGGCAATGACCGGGGACGGCGTCAACGATGCGCCGGCGCTCAAACGCTCCGACATTGGCGTTGCCATGGGTCAGAACGGCACTGAGGCTGCAAAGGAGGCTTCAGATATGGTGCTGGCGGACGACAATTTTGCGTCCATCGCGGCCGCCGTGCGCGAAGGCCGGACGGTGCGCGACAACATCACGAAGGTCATCGGCTGGACGTTGCCCACAAGCGGTGGCGAGACGGTCATCATCATCACCGCCATTCTCCTCGGCATCGCCGTGCCGATCACGCCGGTGCAGATCCTCTGGATCAACATGGTAACGGCAACGGCGCTTGGTCTCATCCTGGCGTTTGAGCCGGCTGAACGCGGTGTGATGGACCGCCCGCCGGTGGATCCGGGCGCACCGCTGTTGAACGCCATTCTGGTATGGCGGGTCGTCTTTGTCTCCCTGTTGATCATGGTCGGCGCGTTCAGCGTGCTTGCCTGGTCGCTGGCGCGCGGCGACACGATGGATGTGGCACGCACCGTGGTTGTCAATGCGGTGGTGATGATGGAGATCGCCTACATCCTTTCCACGCGCGCTCTCTCAGGCCGCATGTTCGATACGATCGCCTTGCGCCCAACGCCGGCGTTTCTGGTGGGGATCGGATCGATTGTGGTCCTGCAACTGATCTACACGTTTGCCCCGCCGCTCCAGAGCCTGTTCACCTCCTCGCCGCTCGCCATGGCGCACTGGTGGGCTGTGCTGCTGACTGGCGCACTGCTGTATGTCGTCATGGAGTTTGAGAAGATTGCCCGCCGGCTGCTGTTTTCACACCTGGACGTTGCCGGGACCTGAGCTGCGGTGGCCCCGGGTGCGTGGGCTCAATCAAATGACCAGCTCTGGCCTTCCGGCAGGACGACGACTGTGGGCTGGCGCGGCAGTGTGCGCACCGACACCACCATGGTGCCCTCCTTGCGGCGCTCGGCCTGGAAGCTGTCGGACATACCGGCGACGAACTCCTCCAGCGAGAACTGAGAGAACGCGTGCATGGGCAGAACGATGCGCGCCTTCAGCTCCTTGAGCACGCGGATCATTGCATCGAGCGACAGCGTATAGCCTCCGTCGACCGGCGCCATCACGACGTCCAGCCGGCCAATGCGCGCCAGATGGTCGTCCGTGAGCTCATGGTGGAGATGACCGAGATTGCCGGGACCATAATAGGCCATTTTGCCGGAATTGGTCATCACGGCGC
>CAZGNQ010000004.1:0-20021 GCA_964527285.1 uncultured Hyphomicrobiales bacterium
GCAGTTGCTAAGCCCGGAGCGATCACAACCTCATTGGTCCGCGCCAGGCCGCCCGCGCAAAGCGGCCGCGACTGGAAGGCCAATGGCCCTTCGAGCGGCGGAGTGATCGCACAATGAGCCGACGTCCAGACCTGCTTCCGCGCGATGTCGCGCTGACGTTTGATGATGTGCTTCTCAAGCCTGGCGCATCAGAGGTGCTGCCAGCGCAGGCCGACACGCGCACGCAGCTGACACGCTCCATCGCGCTCAACATCCCGCTCATCTCGTCGGCCATGGACACGGTGACGGAGGCGCGTCTTGCCATCGCCATGGCACAGGCGGGCGGCCTGGGCGTGGTTCACCGCAATCTCGATCCGGCGCGCCAGGCATCCGAGGTCGCGCAGGTCAAGAAATTCGAATCGGGCATGGTCATCAATCCGGTGACCATCGGCCCCGAGGCACCGCTGAGTGACGCGCTCGGTCTGATGCGCCAGCACCACATCTCAGGCATCCCGGTGGTGGAAGAACGTGCCGACGGCAGCAAAGGGCGCCTCGTCGGCATTCTCACAAACCGCGACGTGCGCTTTGCCGATGACCAGGACCGTCCGGTCAAGGCCTACATGACCAAGGACAACCTCATCACGGTGAGCGAAAGCGTGGACACGGCCGAAGCCAAGCGGCTGCTGCACCATTACCGGATCGAGAAACTGCTCGTGGTGGACGACAGCTACCGATGCATCGGTCTCATCACGGTTAAGGATATCGAGAAGTCAGAACTCAACCCGAACGCGTGCAAGGACGAGCAGGGACGCTTGAGGGTGGCCGCAGCCACGACGGTTGGCGACGACGGCCTGGAGCGCACCGAGATGCTCATCGATGCGGGCGTGGACGTCGTGGTCGTGGACACGGCGCACGGGCATTCCGCCAGGGTCATTGAGGCCGTGGACCGCATCAAGCGAATGTCCAACCAGACACAGGTGGTGGCCGGCAACGTGGCGACGCCGGAGGCCACACGCGCGCTTATTGATGCGGGTGCAGACGCGATCAAGGTGGGCATCGGGCCGGGCTCGATCTGCACCACCCGCATTGTCGCCGGCGTCGGCGTACCGCAGCTCACCGCGATCTTCGAGTGCGCGGAAGAAGCTGCCAAAAGCGGCACGCCCGTGATTGCCGACGGCGGGATCAAGTTTTCCGGTGACGTTTCCAAGGCCATCGCCGCTGGCGCCAACTGCGTCATGGTCGGCTCGCTTCTTGCCGGCACCGAGGAAAGCCCGGGTGAAGTGTACCTCTACCAGGGCCGCTCCTATAAGGCGTACCGCGGTATGGGATCTGTCGGTGCCATGGCGCGTGGCTCGGCCGACCGGTACTTCCAGGCCGAAGTGAACGACACGCTGAAGCTGGTCCCAGAAGGCGTGGAGGGGCAGGTGCCCTACAAAGGCTCTGTGGCCAGCGTCGTGCACCAGTTGGTCGGCGGACTGCGGGCGTCCATGGGTTATCTGGGCGCAGCCACCATTGATGACATGCAAGCCCGGGCGCAGTTCATCCGCGTTTCGCCCGCCGGACTGCGCGAAAGCCACACGCACGATGTGAACATCACCCGCGAGAGCCCGAACTATCCCATGAACCGGTAGGGCTCCTGCGACCCGCAAGGGGACCAACAGCGATCAAAGCCTCTGGCTTGTCTATGCTTGGCCGTGAGGCGCGATCACAGTCTTCCTTGCCGGGCACGCCAGTCGGACGGGCGCTCGAACGCGCTGGACCACAGGCCCTTGCGGGCCGCGCGGGCCTCACGCTCCTGGCGGCGATATGGGCGCCCGAAGGCAACGGCCCATCCTTCGCTGACCATCCAGCGGTTGAGTTCTTGCCCATTGACCGCACACACCGCGAGCACACGCCCATGTTGATCGCGACGTTGCGTTCGGCACGTGAGCGGGCGCCCGCCAATGCGCGCCGCCAGAGCCTCGCGCGCGGCGCGACCGCAGGCCCAGTTGCGTCCATCGCGTGAGCAGGTCTGGCGCCCCTCCGGCGCATCGATGCCCACCAGGCGCACCTCATGATGCCCAATCCACAGGCTGTCCCCATCGACGAGGCGGGCCTGACCACTGATCTCGCTGGGAGGGGGCCCATCATCGGTGGGGTTCAGCGTGCGTCCGACCGCGACGATGATGGCCACAAGAAAAGTAGCAACCAGTGCGACGCGCCGCCGAGACGAACCGCGCCGGAGAGAACGTGCCAAATCCAAAGCCGTCCGCTCAAAAGCCGTCCGCCAGACGCCGTTGCCGTGGGCGTTACCCCTCGTCCGTGTGCGCAGGTCGTCGTCTCGTCCGTGCTCGCGCACGCCCCGTGAGCGCCCACCTCGTCTGTGCCCTGGCCTGCCTCGTGAGCGCCCGCCTTTTCTCTGCCCTTGCCCGCCAGACCTCCCGCTTTTTCGCGCCACACCCTCTCCATTCGACGGTCAATCGTAAACGACGCGGTCACAATCCGCGTCAGCCCCACTGCATTTTAGTCAATTCTTAACAGTCCAGGTCGCACTCCTCAAAGCATACCGTGGCAGCGTCTTCCACGAAGGGCCGAGGCCGCAAGCACGCCACAGCGGCGCGCACCGCTATCAACCGCGCGGCGGTTCACACTCACAAATGAAGCGAGCAGCGTTGCGATGGGCTCTCCGTTCGAAATGGCCGATGGCATCGATCCGGATATCGCAGGTTCGGCATTCGCTTCGCAAAGCGATGCGGCCAAAGTGTCAAGCGATCGTGCGGACAACGCCAATGGCAGCGCTGGAAATGCTGCACAACGCCGGGCGAGCATGATTGAAAATGCCCGAAAGCACCTGCTGCGCCAAAGTGAAGGGCCGTCTGATTTCCGCTTCGAGGCGTTGCGCATTTTTGCGCAGAACGAAGTCAACGCCGCGCTGACGATCCCGGTCCTGGCCACAATCATCGCAACCGCTTTGCTGTTCTGGGCGCCCGCGCGCGATGTTTTTCTCTGGCTTTTGACCGTCCTCATGGCGCGCGCCCTGCTGGTGTATTACTGCCAGAGGCTCCTGGATCAGGACCGGGACACCATCAATGTGCGCGTGGAAACACGCCGACTGATGATCGTTGAACTGATCTACAGCACCGCGTGGAGCGCAATCCTTTTCCTCGGACTGAACATCGGCAAGCACACTGACCTGGCGTTTATGTTCGCCGCGCTGCTGATCGTCATGACCATCCGCCTGGTCTTCGCGGCAACGACATGGCCCATTCTGATCGCTGGCACTTTGCCGCTTTCGACCGGTATCTTCCTGCGCTTCATCACGCACGATGAGCCGTTCTACTGGGCGATGGCGTTTCTCGTTATCTGCATACAGATCTATTATATGCATTTGGCCGCCGGCTTGCGGCGCACCGTTTTTGAGATGCTCAACCTGCAAGCCCAGAAGAATGCGCTCATTGCCCAACTGGAGGAAGCCAATGCGATCTCCGACGAGGCAAGACGCCGGGCCGAGGCGTCCAACCTGGCCAAAAGCCGGTTTCTGGCCACGATGAGCCATGAGTTGCGCACACCACTGAATGCCATCATTGGCTTTTCCGAAGTGATGTCGTTACAGCTCATGGGCCCAGTCGGCACGCCGCTCTATCTTGATTACTCCGAGAACATCCATCGCAGCGGCCAGCACCTTCTCCAGCTCATCAATGAAATTCTCGATTTGTCGCGTATCGAGGCTGGAAAATTCGATCTTAACGAAGACATTGTGCACATCGAACCCGTCCTCAACAATTGTAAGGCCTTGCTGCAATTGAGGGTGGACGCAAAAAGCCTCGACCTGCGCACGAACATTGCACGTAATCTACCGCCCATTTGGGCCGATGAGCGCTGCATCCGTCAGATCTGTCTCAATCTGATATCCAACGCAGTGAAGTTCACGCCGCCGAACGGAATGGTGACTGTGAGTGCGAGCATGGACGAGGCCGGCGAAATGCAGATCACCATCGCGGACAACGGTCCCGGTATTCCTGAGGAGGAATTGCCGCGGGTGATGCAGGCCTTCGGCCAGGGATCGTTGGCGCACCATACCGCCGAGGGCGGCACGGGCCTGGGGCTGCCGATTGTGCAAAGCCTTGCGCAGCTTCACGGCGGTCGGTTCGAACTGGAGAGTGCACTGCGCCGAGGCACCACCGCGCGGGTGATCCTGCCCAAATTCCGCGTGCTGCGTCAGCTCGATAAGCTGCCGACACCGGCGCTGGAGCAGTCCCACAAGACAGAGGCTCGGGGCGCGTTAACGCAAGCCGGACCAGGCGTGGCAAAGGGCGCGCGGACGGGGGGCGAGAACGCCGGGGCCGGGCATCGTCTGGCGCTACGTCGCCGTCGCACCGCGGCCTGAGGCAGGGCGCGCACCACAAACAGCGTGCCACAATCGGCGTACCGGGGGTCAGATCGCTGTGGGCAGTCCGCCCACGCGGCTGCGCCGAGGTGGCGAACCAGGGCATGATGCCGGCACGACATCACCATCGGGAGAGACTTCATGGTTGCCTGGATCGCGCTTGTCCTGCTGCTGATTTCCGGCGGTCTCGTTGTTCTGCGCCATGAACCCATCGTCGTCTCGGGCCACGGCACACTGGAGCTTGCCGCGGGCTTTGCCGTTGCAGCGCTGCTGCTGTTCATGGCTTTCCCGCCAGCCAGGGCCCAGCCCCAGAAGTGGGAGCGGCGGATGCGTTCGATCGGCCTGTGGGGCTCGGCGACACTGGTTCTTGTTGTGCTCTACAGCGCTAGGGACGATCTGGTCGGCATGATGCGCGCCATCAGCCCTCAACCGCCGCGCACCGCAGCCGTTGCGGCCGCTGTCTGGCCAAACGGCGTGGCTTCACCCAACGATGCCGCAGGCCGGCGCGCGGGGCGGGGCAGTCCGGTCTCACCGGGCGCGAGCACACAAGCCAACGCCGCGGTGCGCATCGCCCGGGCCGCAGGCGGTCAATTCATCGCCCTCACACACGTCAATGGCGTCGCGCTCGACATGCTTGTCGATACCGGCGCCACGATCGTGATGCTGCGGGCAGAGGACGCCCGCCAGATCGGCATTCCACCCTCGACGCTGACCTTCGACACCGAAACAACCACGGCGAATGGCAAGGGCCTTGCTGCCCGCATCAGACTGGAGCGCGTGGCGGTGGGACCGGTCATCCTGCATGATGTTGATGCATTGGTTGCCCAGCCAGGACGGCTGCAACGCTCGCTTCTCGGTATGTCTTTCTTAAGCCGTTTGCAGTCTTATGATTTTGCCGGTCGTTTTTTAACGCTCAAACTCTAGCGGCGCGCCCACGGTGCGGCGTGGCGGTGCTGAGCGGAACGGCCCGATGGCTTGCTGCGCACGTTTGACCGACCGAGGCACGTTTTCATGGGCACAGGAGCACTCACTGCCGTCAAGGAAGCGTTCGTGTGGCTCACGTGCTGCGTCGTCGTGTTCGGTGCCGTGTTCTACGCCGATGAAATCAAGACGGCGGCACTGGATGCACGAACCAAGTGGGCTGACGTCGCGACGGAACAGGCGGGCGATGACGACGCAAGCGCAGCCGTGCGTGAAGCCTCGATCTCGGCCGGGCGCAGCACTGTGGATGACACGCCGGCCCGGGACTACGGCAAGGTCTACATCACCGCAGACCGTGCAAACCAGTTCTATGCCGATGCATACATGAACAACCGGCCGGTGCGCGTGTTGATCGACACGGGCGCCTCGCACGTGTCACTGCGCTATGAAGATGCTGAAAAACTTGGCTTCTTCCTGACCGACAAGGACTTCACCTATCGCGCGCGCACGGCCAACGGCACGGCGCGGATCGCACGCGTGTTTATCGACCGCGTGCGCATCGGAGACATCACGGTGCGCGATGTGGAAGCTTTCGTCGGTGAGCCGGGCAAGAAGTTCGTCACGCTTTTGGGCATGAGCTTCCTGCAGAAGCTGCGCGGCGTCAGCATCTCCGGGCGCCAACTCATCTTGAGCCGTTGAAGCCTGCGGGCGCGGGCGAGGACGATGGCGCGCACAGGGCGTCACCCGTGCCTGAACGATCCACCGATCGCGCTGCACTTCAGCCACCCGACCATTGGACCTTCGGACCTTCGGACCTTCGGACCGAGAATCGACGCTCATGAGCGCGCGCAACGCCGCCGTGGGCAACACGGCCATTGTCGGCCCACGGGGCTTCAGCATCGGGCCGCAATCATGGTTAATGGCCACGAAACGCGCCATCCCGATCCACACCCCGCCGTGGGCGATGGCGCGAAGCCGATCCTCCCAGCCACCCGCGCGGTGAACTGCGCAAAACGAAAGCGATGGGCATGACCAGCACCTTCCCGAAGCCCGCTGCGGCGCTGACCCCCAACACCCTCGAGTTCGAGACCCAGCCGCTCGTCAAGCCAACGGGCTTCAGGGAGTACGATGCGCGGTGGCGCTTTCCTGAGGAGATCAATCTGCAGGGCATGCAAGCGCTCGGGCTGGGGCTTGCGCACCTGCTGGAGCGGCGCGGCAAACCCAAGCGCGTGGTTGTCGGCCATGATTTCCGTTCCTACTCGGGCTCGCTGAAGCTGGCGATGACGACCGGCCTCCTCGCTGGCGGCGCGGAGGTACACGACATCGGGCTCGCGCTGTCGCCCATGGCGTACTTCGCGCAGTTCGCGCTGGACGTCGAAGGTGTTGCGATGGTGACCGCCAGCCACAACGACAACGGCTGGACGGGCGTCAAAATGGGTATGGAACGCCCTATGACGTTTGGCCCGGAGGATATGGGCGAACTGCGCGACCTTGTGCTCGGCGGTGGGCTGGAGATGCCGGGTGGCGGGCGTTACGTGCGTGTGGAGGAATTTCCCACCCGCTACATCGCCGACCTGACGGCACGCGAGAAGATATCACGGCCGCTGAAGGTCGTGGCGGCCTGTGGCAACGGCACGGCGGGTGCTTTCGCGGTCGAGATCCTGGAGAAGATCGGCTGCGAGGTGGTGCCGCTTGACTGCGATCTCGACCACACCTTCCCCAATTACAATCCCAACCCCGAAGACATGGCGATGCTGAACGCCATCAAATCCAAGGTGCGCGAGGTGGGCGCCGACGTGGGGCTCGCGTTCGATGGGGACGGCGATCGCTGCGGTGTCGTGGACAACGAGGGCGAAGAGATTTTTGCCGACAAGGTCGGCGTCATGCTCGCGCGTGACATCTCCGCCAAACACCCGGGCGCGCGTTTTGTGGTGGATGTCAAATCAACCGGGCTGTTCGCGACCGATCCCGTGCTGAAGGCGAACGGGGCCGAAACGGCCTATTGGAAGACCGGCCATTCCTACATCAAGCGCTACAATCACGAGCACGGAACACTCGTGGGCTTTGAGAAATCAGGCCACTTCTTTTTCTCTCCGCCGATCGGGCGCGGCTATGACGACGGTTTCGTGGCTGCGCTCGCAGTGTGCGACATGCTGGACCGGAACCCGGACCGCACCATGGCTGACCTGCGCCGCGCCTTGCCGATGACCTACCAGTCCCCCACCATGTCACCCCACTGTGCGGATGAAGAAAAATACGCCGTGGTGGATGGTGTGATCGCCCACTTCACCTCCATCGCGCAGTCCGGCGGCACAATCGCAGGCCAAAAAGTGCGCGAACTGATCACCGTAAACGGGATCCGCATCGTCCTGGAAGACGGCACCTGGGGGCTCGTGCGGGCTTCATCCAACAAGCCGGAACTGGTCGTCGTCGTGGAGAGCCCGACCTCTGAGGAGAACAAGATCGCGATCTTCCGAGAGATCGACGCTCACCTGCAGAAGCTTCCGCAGGTCGGCGCCTACAATCAGAAGATCTGATCCGTTGCGGGGTTCAGCGTCACAAACGGCCCTTAGGCCGTGGCTTTGATCTAAGGCGCGTTGGACCGCCGTCGGCCACATCGGTGCCGCAGTGGGGCGGCACATTGTGACAGGCAAGACGACCAGGCCTTCGGGGCCTGCATCAGGTCGGCATCCTGCCCTTCTACGTCCGTTGTTGATCCTGCGACGGAAAACAAAACGTCTCTTTACAAGGGGGCCGGGCAGGCCCCCTTGCGGTAAGGTACGAGGGGCGGGATGCCGCAATCCGACCCACCGGCTGACGCTGCAGGCCAGCTGCGCGAACCCGATGACCGCCTCCCCAGCAGAGGGCGCGAAGGTGAGGGTGGCGGTGCAGCGCCTTCAGCGCTGCCACTCGACATCATCGGAACCGTGACCGCGCCTCCCCCGGACATAACGGTTACGGCCTTGCCGGGCCGGCAAAGCGCGGTGGACGAAAAACCCGCTTCCCAGGCGGCACCGTTCCAAAAGCAGATCCGACCCGACATCCTGCGCATCGACGGCCGGCCGCTCGCAACTGCTGACGACGTGGCGCGCTACTTTGGCGTGGCATCCCACCGGCTCACGCGCACGCTCTATAAAATTCCGGATGCCGCCCGTTACACACAGTTCGAAATCCCGAAACGCACCGGCGGCATGCGCCAGATCGATGCGCCGGTTGGCCTGCTGCGCGAGGTGCAGGATAAACTGCTCCCTGATCTCAACGCGCTATACCGACCGCACCCGGCAGCCCATGGCTTCATCCCGACGCGCAGCGTCGTGACGAACGCCGCGGGTCATGCCGGCCGGAGATGGGTTCTCAACATCGACCTCAAAGATTTTTTCCCCTCCATCAATTTCGGTCGTATCCGTGGGCTTTTCATGCGCCCGCCGTTCGACATGGCGCCGGCGGCCGCGAGTGTCTGCGCCCAGATCGTCACATTCCGCAACGGTCTGCCGCAGGGTGCGCCAACGTCACCGGTGCTGTCGAATTTCATTGCAGCAACACTCGATCGGAACCTGCTGCGGCTTGCACGCAGCCATCGGCTTCATTACTCGCGCTATGCCGACGACATCACGCTGTCGACCGACGCGCAGATTTTCCCTCCCGCGGTTGTCGAGCAGCAATTGGGCGGAGCGGGTGAACGCTCCGTCCTTCCTGGTCCTGCCCTCGCCGCAGCGGTGTCGTCAGCCGGCTTTGAAATTCATCCGCGCAAGGTGCGCCTTCAGGGGCGTGGCGAACGCCAGACCGTCACCGGACTGACGGTCAACGCGCGCGTGAACGTCGCGCGAACGCGCATCCGCCAGCTTCGCGCCATGCTGCACGCCTGGCGTGTCTACGGGCTGGAAAAAGCGGCGGGCGCGCATTTCGCACGCTATAAATCTCCCGGGTCAGGTCGCGACCATCGCCCGGTCGCATTCCGGAATATTGTCTACGGCCACCTCGCGTTCATCAAGATGGCACGCGGAAGTGACGACCCAGTGTTTCTCAAGTTGTGCGCACAGGTTCTGGAGCGTGACCCAAACCCCTCGCGTTTCATCCGCCAGTTGATGTTTGGCGCCGACGATTTCGACGTGTTCATCAGCCATGCGAGCGAGGACAAGGACGCCATCGCACGCCCCATCATGGCAGCGTGCCAGCGCGCGGGCATCAGGGCTTTTCTCGACGAGGCACACATCGGTTTCGGGCAAAATTTCACCGGCCGCATAAACGTGGCGCTCGGCGCGGCGCGCACTGTTCTGGTGATCGTCTCGTCGCACTCCGTCTCCAAGGAATGGCCGCTGGCGGAGATCAATACCGCGCTGACCATGGAGGTCGACAGGCAGAAACGCGTCGTGCCGGTCATGGTGGGGCGACCAGATCTGTCGCGACTGCCGTTGCTGCGGACCAAACGCTGGGTCGTGTGGAGAGGGGAGGCGGAAGCCGTCATCGACGCGCTGCGCCAGGCTGGCGACGGGGTGGACGAAAACAAGGAAGAACGTGGCAGGGCAGACCTCACGCGGCGGTCAGGTGGGCACGTCCCCGACGTTTCCGAAAGCACGCCCGTACCACCACGCGACCAGGGACAAAAAGCCGAACCGACCACCTCCACGCGCAGTCTGGCCCGAAGATTATTCTCTTGGCTGTCCGGGCGGCAATGACGACGCCAGACATTCGGCTTCGTCCCCCGACCACTGCGGCCACGTCACCCGTTCCGGCAGAGCCGCCGGGTCAGGCCGCAATCAGGGCCTTGCAGCGGATGCGCTCAACGGCGGCAACGGCGTCATCGAGCACCTGCACGTCACAGCCCGGTGCCACCGCATAGGTGCTCAAGTGCCGCCGAAAGGTCCGCGCGCCGGGCTCACCGCCATAAAGCCCGAGCATGTGGCGCGTGATCTGATGCAGGCGCACGCCGTCCGCCAGGTAGCGGGCAATCCCGCCGCGCATGGCGGCCACGATGTCGGATCGATCGCGCACCGGACCTGCCTCGCCGAAGATCTCACGATCCACGCGGGAGAGCAGGAACGGATTCTGGTATGCGGCGCGGCCCAGCATCACGCCGTCCACATGCTCCAGATGGCGGTGGCAGGCTTCAAGATCGACAATGCCACCGTTGATCACGATCCGCAGGTCCGGCCGCTCGGCCTTCAACCGGTAGACACGGCCATAATCGAGCGGCGGCACGTTGCGGTTCTGGTCCGGGCTAAGACCGTCGAGCCAAGCCTTGCGGGCATGCACGATGAACGTGTTGCAGCCGGCGGCCGCGACGGTCTCAATGAACGCGCGGAAATCCTGCTCTGCATCCTGATCGTCGATCCCGATCCGGCATTTTACGGTCACCGGCACATCGACTGCGGCCATCATGGCGGCGACACCGTCGGCAACGAGTTGTGGCTGTGCCATCAGGCAAGCGCCGAAGCGTCCGGCCTGGACCCTGTCCGACGGACAGCCCACGTTGAGATTGATCTCGCAGTAGCCCATGTCCGCACCGATGCGCGCGGCCTCGGCCAATTCGCCGGGCTCGCAACCGCCGATCTGCAGCGCCACAGGCTGCTCACTCGGATCGAAGCCCAGCAGCCTGTCACGGTCGCCGTGGATGACAGCGCCGGTGGTGACCATCTCGGTGTAAAGCCGCGCGCGCCTGGTGAGTGTGCGATGGAACAGCCGGCAGTATCGGTCTGTCCACTCCATCATCGGCGCAACGCAGAATGTGTGGTCGTTGAGGCTCACTTGGGTGTCCGCGGTGGTGGGTGGCGCACTTGGGCCGTGGGGACTGTACTGGCATTCCGGCTAGCACAGCCGATGCCAATGCACGAGGTGGGGCTTGCGGGGCCGTCGTGCCAGGCGGTCGCGATGATAAGGAGCGCCGGCGGGCACGGATCGGCACGCCATTTTGCCGGCGATCATCCGGCGTTCGGTCAGCAAGTCGCCGCAGCACACCGCTTCGCGACGCGACCGGCCGCGGCCCATCTGGCGATTTGCCTGGGACATCACGGGCCATCAGGCACACAATCAAGGGCAGGCTCAGTATCGGCCCACCGGCTCAAGTGACATTGCCCGATAAGCTCTGGCGCTGTGCTTTTCGGAGTCCTCCGATCTCTTACGCCCGCCTGTTGATCACGTGGGGCCCAGAACCAGCGTCGCCCCGGCCTGCTGAACAACTTCGCCACCGCGCACGATGCCGGCAACCGCGCGATATGCGCCCGACGGCCACGCAGCGGCGCGCAAGCGCTTGCCGGCGTAGATCGTGAAGCGCGCCTTGGTGCGCTCCAGCGGTTCGCTGAGATTGCGCACGTTGAACCCTTCTGGGCCCCTCAGCGCGACAACAATGCGATCACCCGCCTTCAGGTTGATGAGCCGAACAAACGCAACGAGCGCCTTTGATGATGGTCGTGGCTGAGGCAGCCCACCTTGTTCGCCCATCTCTGGTGTCACCGCCCGATCGGTAAAGCCGACCTCGATGATTTCGCCATCACGGTATGCGAGTGCGGTGCGCGCCGCGTTGGTCCAGAGATCTGCCGGCGCATCTGTGTCAGGCGCATCGGCCATACAGCCCTCGGCAGCCGGACGGGCGAGGAACGGGCTGATGACGGTGCCGTTGTGGCGCACCCCGAAGTGCACATGTGGGAATTGCGCCTGGCCCGATGCACCGATCGCCCCGATGCGCGTGCCCGCCGTCACGGTCTGGCCTGGCCGCACCGCAATGCTGCCCTGGCGCAAGTGGCAGTATTGCGTCTCCCAACCGTCGCCATGATCGATCACGACCCCGTTGCCGCAAGCCTGGGGATCATTAAGATCAATCTCCCCGCCTTTGAGCACACGATCAGCGAGACCGTCGCGGCGGCGCAGCACCCGACCGTCGGCAGCGGCAAGCACGGGCACAGCGCGCTCCAAGGCTGCGGTATTGACGACCCTGATATCGAGGCCCTTGTGACCGTCATAGACCTGCGCGCCGCAGCGGTAATCGCTTGACCCAGGGGAGGACGGATCGGTGTCGGTGTACTGCTGGATGAAGCAGTCGCGACCGATGGTGCAATCAACCGGCAGTGCAAAGGCGATGGGCTGTGCGTCGGTCGCAACGGCCTCACCGTCTCCCGCCCTTTGCGCATGCGCCGGCAGACACCCGGCCATGAGGCCCGCCATGAGAACCGCTGCGACAGCCATCAGCGACCACAGGGGCCGCGATGTGTGCGTTTTCGGGAAATAAATTCGGATCATCACAGCACTCCCGATTGTCGCCCAGGCGGGCACGATTGGCCTGGCCCCGCACTCCCCGGCTCACACGCCACGTGCGCCGGCACCCGTTTGAGCGTCAGATCAGCCCATCGTAAGGGCGGTCGGGGATGGAAATTGCGATCACGCTGGGCCCGTTGTGGTCCAACGATGCCTTCATTGCCGCCGTCACGTCTTCTGCGTTTGCTGCACGGAACGCGCGCAGGCCGACGGCTTCGGCAACCGCAGCATAATCCGTGCGCCCGAACGTAACGCCGGCTTCCTGATAGCCCATGGCGCGCTGCTTCAGGTCAATGAGGGCGTAGGCCCCGTCCACCAGCACGACGACCGTAACCGGGAGATCAAGATCGCGCAGCGTGGCAAGCTCGCCCTGGACCATATCGAGACAGCCATCACCCATGACGGCTATCGTGCGCCGCCCAGGCTCTGCGAGCGCGCGGCCGGTGGCGAGCGGCAGGGCGCAACCCATCGTGCACAGCCCGGTCGACTGAAGCAACCGGCCCGGCGCCGCACAGGTCCACAACTGGCTCATCAAAATGCGGTGTGCGCCTGAATCGACCGTCACTATCGCGTCGTCCGGCTTGGCCGCGTTGAGGGCATGCAGCGCCTGGGCCGGTCCCCACGTGTCCCCGGCCGCGAATGCATCCTGGAGCAGGACGTTCTGGTCCTCAATCTCGGTGGCGGGCCACTGCTCGGCCGGAGCCAGACCGCCGGACAGCGCCTCAAGCCCCGCTGCGATGTCGCCAATAAACTCCTGCGCGGCATGGTGCACATAGTGCGTGTTCCGCGTGGCGGAAAAGGCAATCACGCGGTCGGGGTCCCAAGGCTCAACCCATCCGGCGCGCATCTCGATCGGGTCGTACCCGGCCGCGATGATGAGGTCGGAGCGGGCGAGAAGGGGAAGAATAATGCCGTCCGATCGCTGCGAGAGGCCGTGGCCGCCAAGACAGAGCGGATCATCCTCCGGCAGCACACCCTTCGCCTTGTAGGTCGTCACCACCGGTATGGCGTGCGTTGTCGAGAGCGCGCGGATGGCGCGGGCCGCTGCAGGCTGCGCGATGACGTCAAGCCCGGCAACGATCATGGGACGCTTGGCGGCGGCGAACGCTGCGCGCGCGCTCTCCAGTTCGGCGCCCGCCGGCGGGCTGCCGGCAACCGTGGTCCCGCGCAGGGTGGCGCGGTCGGGGCGGGCGTGTGCACCCGCGGCAACGGGGATTGGCAGGTCGATGTGAACCGGCCCCGGCCGTGGATCGGTGGCGACCGCGATCGCCTTATCGATCATCACGTCGCACGCCCCGCTGCGTGCCTCGAACGTGGCCTTGCAGATGGGCCCCAGCAACGCGCGGTGATCAAACACCTGATGGGTAAAGCTGAGCGCTTCTGCGTCGGCCACCTTGCCGGACAGCACAATCAGCGGCACGCGGTCCTGCTCAGCGTTCGCGATCACGTTGACCGCATTGGCAATGCCCGGCCCGATGGTTGCCACCAGCACACCCGGAGCGCCTGTCGCGTGGTAGGTGCCTTCCGCCATGAAGCCGGCCGCGTTCTCATGGCGGGCCACGTGAAAGCCAATGCCCGCGCGCACCAGCGCATCGATGAGCGTGAGCACTTCACCGCCGGGGATGCCGAAAGCGTGGCGCACCCCTGCTGCATAAAGACGCTCAGCGATCACGTCGGCGGCGTTGGCCGGGTAGGGCGCGCTGGCATCGGACATGGCGAATTCTCCCAATCACGGCGTGGCCGCATCAGCGCCAGCCGCGATCATTTGACCGCGGACCGGCCCAGGCAAACGAGCAGCGGCACCTCCCGAGCACCTAACCTGCCCTTGGTGCAATTGCGAGCCACCGCGCTGCGGCAAGCGAGATTGTGACAGTGATCGCAACTTGATGGTCAATGACGGGGCGTGTGCACTTGTTCCAGCCATCCTGATGGGTTCTGTGGCGCCGCCGGGGCAACGTGCGGCGGCATCGCCAACGCGCCTGATGGCGTGCCAGTACGGCGTGCCAATTCCGAAAGCGGGCTGATGGCGGACTGATGGCGGACTGATGCCGGGCCGATGGCGGAGAGATTGAGCGATGGGCACCGCACGGGCGCGACTGACGCTGATCGCAGGCCTCCTGGTGGCGCTCGCCAGCTTTGCGGGTTTGTTGGCCAATGAAGGCCTGTTCCTGCCCGACGACCGCCAGCGCATCCAGCTCAACATCAGCGGCTTTGAATGCAACAGCGCCTTGTCGAATGAGCCGTACCTGCGGGTTGGCATAGCGAACGCCACGTTCACTGGACTGACCGCCGACGTGGTTCTGGATGTCGATATGCGCCGCTTTGTGAATGCCGGTTGCCAATTCTTCGAGATCAAGCCGCGCCGTCCGGTCATTTTCGATGATCAAAGTCCGCATTTCGATTACAGCCCATTCCGCACAACCACTTATAATAAAGAAACACTGCGTTTCAATGGCGATTATTTTAAACGCACCGCAGAAGCCACTGGCAGCGACGGCATTGAAACGCGCATTGTTGCGACGATCCCGGGCGCTTTTCGCCGGGTCGGCGCGGATACTTTCGCAACGCGCATCTCCATGGGCGGCCTTGATGAGGTGTTGTTTATCGAGAGCCATGGCCAGAGGGGGGGCGCGCTTGATAACGACTGGGAGACGGATATTGTTTTCTCCCTGTCAGAATTCTCACGCCTGTCATCCCTGATGGCCATCATACTGGCAACGTTCTTGGGCGCCGGCATCGGTGCGGTGTTCGAGGCGGTGCTGATGCTGGCGACCGCGCGCCGGCTCGGCCATTTCGAGGAACGGCTTCGCAGCCGGCTGAAGGGTGAAACGCCATCGCGGCGCGGGGGAGAGACACAGCCATGACCCGCGCAAAAACAACGCTCTGGGCCGGTGCGGTCCTGGCGGTGACATCGTTCGCCGTCCTCCTCGTCAATGAGGGGCTGTTTCTGCGTGTCGAGCCGCCGGCCATTGCCCTTGAGATTGCGCCACTGGCGTGCGGCTCCCAAGAAGCGAGCGGCGCCGGGCCAATACCATTTTATGATGGCCGAGCTCCTGAAGAGCAATCTCCGGCGACACAGTCGTCACCACCCATGGAGAATTCCAAGCGCCTTGCGCCGCCCTCCCATCTGCCGGTGCGCGTTGATATGGGAGACAGCACATTCTTTTCCCCCCGCG
Organism: uncultured Hyphomicrobiales bacterium; assembly: GCA_964527285.1. Taxonomy (GTDB): domain Bacteria; phylum Pseudomonadota; class Alphaproteobacteria; order Rhizobiales; family CAZGNQ01; genus CAZGNQ01. Next base: position 15,691 of record CAZGNQ010000004.1, read on the forward strand.
CCGATGCCGTCCTACGCCTCGATATGCATGCGATCGGTGTCGCTGATTGCGCGCGCGTGGCCATCAAGGCCGATGCGCCCTGGCGCCATTTCGATAACGCCACCACCCATGATCCAGCTGATGAGGTTAATCGGGACACGGCCAGGGGCTCCGATTATTTCCCGGCACAGGCCACGACAGCGGGCGTCATCTATCGGCGCAATGCCAATCAGATTCAGCGAAACCAGGACGGCAGCATTCGGCCAAGCCGCCACAATTTCGTCCGGCTGATCATTCCAGAAGCCTTTGCCAGGGTCTCCAGCGATGCCTTTGCCAGCCGGCTCAGTATAACCGGCAGCAAGGCGGATTTTTCATTTGCACAGAGCTTCGGCAAGGCGGGCTATGGCGCTTTCGGTCACCGCCGAACCGATCTCACATTCATGGTCTCGGCCTATCGCCGTTTTTCGCGGATTATTTCGGTGGTTTTCGCCACGCTGCTCGGCATCGGGATTGGCGCCGTTTTCGAAGCCAGCCTGACGCTGTCGACGGCGCGACGTCTGGAAGACATGGAACGTGAACTGGCCGCGCGCGATCAGACGCCCTGAGCGGCCCAGACGGGCGTGCGCCACTCAGGCCGCGCCGTGTCCGCCCCGGTGGTGAGTGCTGCAAAGCGCGCACGCAGCCGGTTGACCACCGGTCCAACCTGACCCTCGTGCGCCAGCCCCGCACCCAGCGCCCGCCGGTCGATGCTTGTGATGGGCGCAATTTCCCACGCCGTCCCGCAAAAAAAGGCTTCCTGCGCCGCCATCAATTCAGAGCGGTCAACCGCGCGCTCTTCCACCGCCACGCCATCCTCACGCAGCAGCGCGATGACGGTCGCACGTGTGATGCTCTCCAGAATGTCACTGCGCAGGTCCGGCGTGATGACAACACCATCGCGGACCATGAAAAAGCACATCGCCGGACCTTCGGACACCTTGCCGGACTGGGTCAGCATCAATGCTGTGTCGTAGCCGTCCGCCTTGGCCTGCACCGCAGCCAGGCGACCGTTCAGGTAATTGCCGTTGGCCTTGACGCGTTGTGGCAGGGCAGCGTCGGACGAGCGGCGCCAGCTAGACACCTGCACGCTCACGCCGTCGTTGGCATAGTCGCCGCGCTCAAGCGCCGTCACCGCCAGGGACGTGGGGCCGAGCACGAACGGCTGGCCAGGGCCGGAGAGAAAAATCGTCGTGGTGATGTGGACGTTGTGGCGCACCGCGTTGGCCCGCAGCAGTTCAAGCACCGCCGCGCGCACATCGGCGGCGGAGAATATGCTTTCAAAAGCCATGGCGCGCTGTGAGAACTCCAGACGCGCCAGATGTGCGTCCAGCTGCCAGACGTAGAGCTCGCCGTGGTCCGCGTTCCAATAGGCGCGGATGCCTTCAAAGACGCCCGCGCCATACTTAAACGCCGCTGAGGAAACGTGGCAGGTGGCTTGCGCCCAGGGCACCAGTCCGTCGCACCAGGCGTACTGCGGTGTGGCCATGCCGATCGTCTCCCCGTTGCCTCTTACCCACCGCCCGTTGCGGCATCATCGGCCGGGCCGATGCTCGCCAGCAGCCGTGCGGTGCAGCACGTCCGGGTACGCCCAGACATGGCCGATGCACCGCACCGACCGCCATCGATCCATGGAAGGCGGACAGCTAGACCAGTTCAGCGTCGGATACGATCTCCACAAGCGCAGGGCCGGGGTGTGCAATCGCACCGGACAGCGCCTCGTCCAGTTCAAGGGGCTGCGTGACCCGCACGCCATGTCCGCCGCACAGCCGCGCAAACGTGGCGAAGGGAGGATTAACAAGACCGGTCTCCCAGACGGGCCAGTCTCCCCCGCGCTGCTCCTTGGAGATCTTGCCGAGTTCCGAATTGTTCAGAAGAATATGGGTGATATCCATCCCATATTTCACGGCCGTGGTGAACTCCATGGCGTACTGCGCAAAGCCCCCATCACCGGAGATGGAAATCACCTTGCGCCCCGCGTAGTCGTCGAAATCCTGTGTCGCCGCCCACGCGCCCAGGGCCGCCGGAAGGGCAAAGCCGATGGACCCCAGGTAGCCCGACATGAGGATACTCTGGCCCTGCGGTTCGAAGTACCGCCCGAACGAATATGTGTTGTTGCCCACGTCCGCCGCGATGATCGCGTTGGCGGGCGCGTGGCGCGAGAGGCTGGCGAAAATGCTCGCCGCGTTCACCCCATGGCCACGGTCATCGGCAACGCGGGAGGATTTTTCATCTCTCCAGATCCGCCAGCGCTCTGCAAGCTCCGTGATCTGATCTGGCCCAACGCCCTGCAGCGGCAGGTTGGCCGTCACAAGATCAACGAACGCACCGATTTCGCTCCAGACCGGCAGGGCCACGGGATGGAACTTGCCAAGTTGCATGCGCTCGAAATCGACCTGGATGATGGGCTTGGACGGCTCAATGCCTGTGTGATTGGCAAAGGACGAGCCGAGGGCGATGATCAGGTCGCACTCGTTCATGAACCAACTCGCGATGGGCGTGCCGGACCGGCCGAGAACGCCCGCAGCGCACGGGTGGGTGTCGGGAATAAGCCCCTTGCCCTTGAAGGTCGTGAGCACCGGCGCACCCAGCCGCTCAGCCATGGCGATCACCTGCTCACGCACATCCTTCGCGCCATAGCCCAGCACGATGATGGGGCGCCGGGCCGCCTGGATCATGGCCAGCGCGGCATCCAGGTCGCTCTGTGCCGGGCGCACAACGGGCGTGCCAAGCCGTCCTTCAGGCGTCCCCGCCGGCCGATCGCTTGGACGTGTCTGCACGTCATCGGGGAAGATCAAGTTCGCCACATCGCGTTCGACGATCGCGTTCTTGCACGCAAGCGACATCAACTCAGCGTGGTTCGAGGTGGTGAGCACCGCCTGGCAAAAGCGCGCCACGGGCTCGAAAGCGGACTTCAAGTCGATGTCCTGGAAGGCGCCTGGACCGAACACCTGCGTCTGCACCTGGCCGGTCAGGGCGAGCACCGGCGCGCGGTCCACCTTCGCGTCCCACAGGCCCGTGAGCAGGTTGGTGGCGCCGGGCCCGGCAATGGTCATGCAGGCTGCCGGACGGCCCGTCAGCTTGCCGTAGGCCGAGGCCGCGAAAGCCGCTGCACCCTCGTGGCGGATACCGACGTAATTCATCTCCCCGTCGGCGACGCGGCGCCGGATGGCATCGGCAAGCCCGAGGTTGGAGTGCCCGACCATGCCGAACACACGTCTGACGCCCCAGGCCACCATGGTCTCGGCCATCACATCGGTGACGGTGCGCGTGTGCGGCGGTTCGGGTTCGAGGCCGATGAACACCTCGTCATTCTCGATACGGACGGGGAAAATCCGCTGTCCGGTGTCCTCATGGCCTCCGGGCGGCTTGCCGGTGAGTGGATCGAAATCCCAGCCATGCCAGGGGCAGCGGATCCAGCATTGACCGTCAACGCCCCGCTCGATCGACCCTTCGCCGAGCGGGCCACCCTGATGCGGGCAGCGGTTGTCCATCGCGGCAAACTGACCGTCGAAGTGGGAGAGGCAAACCGTTGTCGTGCGCGCGGTGACGGTCTTCACCCGGCCGTCGGGCAGGTCGCTCACGTGGGCGACGCGGTGCCATTCCAGAGCTGCGGCAGTCGCAGCAGGATCGGTGGGCACTGCGGTCGGATCGGGTGCGGCATCGGTCATCTGCGTGCTCTCAACAGTGCGTGTGGCTCGTGCGTCGGCTCGTGGCCCCTGCGCCGGCGTGGGCTCGTGCGCCGGCCGGCAAACAGCTCTTATTCGGGACGCAGCGGTGGCGAGCCCCGTTCCGCCTACGCCGCGCGCGAGAACCGCCCGATGATCGCGGCCAGGACCGACAATAGGACAATCGCGCCGGCACCCCAGATCACAATGTCGAAGTCACTTGCCCACGTGCCCCGCAGCAAAGGGCGGATGATGTCACCGCCGGGCCGCAGCTCCGAAACGCCAAACAGCCCTTCGCGCCCCCACGGCGCCTGGAACGTCCACAACCGGGATGAATAGTAGAGGATGGCTGTCAGCAGCCCTGCCCACGCCACTCCGACAATATGTGCCAACACCCGACTAGCGCTCATTGCCCCACCGCCTTGATGCTATCGGGGACGATCCTGAAGACGTTGAGATCGCCGCGCGTCTCCACCGCTCCAACAATCGTGACGGGCAGGGCGACGTGGGAAAGCACGGCATCAGTCACAGCCTCGCCATCCGCGTTGGCGAGGAGGAAAAATGAAGAGTCCGCCACCGGCGCCGTTGAGACGAACACCGGTGGGACGCCGCCAATCAGACAGAGATTGGCACAGGCCCGGTGGGACA
>CAZGNQ010000004.1:20121-31340 GCA_964527285.1 uncultured Hyphomicrobiales bacterium
CACCAGTTGCCCGTCCAGTTTGGCCGCACGGGCCTGCACGCCGCGCTTGCCCTGGCCGGACAGCATCAGGGTGTGGCCCGTCGGCAGACGCTCATTGCCCTTGGTGATGTGGACGATGGGATAGGGCTTGGCTTCAAGCCGCCCCGTGACGGTCTGGCGCCCCCAGTCGAAGCGGAATGCGGCATTGCCCGGGTCATCGTATGCCGCCCCGACCATCAGGCCCAAGCCGGCGAATACCGCCACGAGCCCGACCGCGACGCTCAGCAGAAACAGCCGCAGACCACGCGGCACTGGCAGAAATCCAACGAAAAAAGGCGTCTCGTGCTGACCTGTCATCCGCCCGCTCCCGGTTGCGCCGCGGGGCCGGCGGCCGTCAGCAGTGCATCGGGTATGGCCACGGGCTCAACCCGCGTCCCCGGTGGATTGGCTTGCGGATCGACCTCGATCATCCGCCCATCCAGCCGCAGGCGATACGTCGGCACGGTCTCGGTGAACGGCGCCGGCGACCGCCCGTCGACAACGTTGTACTGGAAGCCGTGCCAAGGGCACGTCACGCATCCGTCGATGATCCGGCCCTCGCCCAATGGGCCGTTCTGATGGGCGCAGGCATTTGAGATCGCCGAAAGGGTGCCGGCATTGCGGAAAACGGCGACGCGCTCCCCATTGCCGAGCCTGATGATCCGCGCACGACCGTCCACGATCTCGTCGAGATCGCACACGGGCACCCAAGCGGGCCCGTCGCTGGCGGGTGCGTCTTGCGCTCCGGCGCGGCGCACATGCTCTGCCCGGTCCGTCAGAGCAGCTGCCAGATGCAGGCCACAGACCAGCACAACACTGGCCACCACGGCCCAGGTGAGCGGCGAAGTGCTTTGTGTTGCCAGTATGCCGAGCGCGACGTGACCAACGACGGCCGCGTAGGCAATGTAAACGGACCAGTGGAGCAGCTTCCACAACCGTGGCCCAAGAAAAGCGAGCCAGAAATCGTGGCTGGTGGCCGCCAGCACGGCGAGGGACACCAGCGCGGCCGCCCCCAAAGTCTCAAATGGAAAACCATAGACGAGGCCATAGGCGGTATTGGCCGCGAACAGCGCCTCGATCTTCGGCGTCGGGCTGAAGGCGAAATACCAGTTCAGCACAAACATCACGTGTGTCAGTGCCACAAAGAAAACGATCACCCCGAAATGCCGTCGGTTGTAGAGCAGCGGCAGGAAACGCTTGTCGAGCCGGGCGAGCGGACCGATGCACAGGATCGCCGTCAGCATGAAGAATGCGGCACTGCCGAAAGCCCGGGCGCGCACAATGGCACCATCCACGGGGCGCGCGTGGTCCTGGAACTCCGGCGCAAAACGCAGAAAGATGAGCACGTAGGCCGCCAGCAGGCCGACGACGACGGCGTCGTACCAGAGCTTGTTCGCATTCCATTGGACGGGTGTGTATTTGACGCTCACGGCTGACCTCCGCTGCCAGACCCGTTGAACTGGCCGGATGCCCCGCCCCCACCTGGTGAAAGCTGCACAGCCGGAGCGTCTGCCGGCCACCTCGGAGCAAACACGATGAGCGCCACCAGCGCGGCCGGCAGGGCAACGCCAAGGACAATCCAAAGCGGTGCGTGCAGCCCGCGCCACGGCGTATGGCGGTAGCGCCACGCCGCACCATCGCGTTCCAGCGCCCACCAGCGCCAAAGAACGAGCGGCCAGAGCAGCAGGACCCCCGGCACAACCAGGGGCCGGAACGTGTAGCTCCCGCGCGCATTCGCGTCGATGCGGTCGATCCCGAACGCAAGGAACGGAACCGCCACGGCGGCGCCGATCAGCAACCACCAACCGGCGAACTCCACGATGTTGGCTGCTGTCGACATGTGCGCTCCCGTCCCGACGGCGCGACCATGTCAAACAATCATGACGCCAACAATGGGCGCATGATCGAACGAAGCAAAAGTATGAAGGTGTGGTACGTCATCCCCGGCTGCCACGGTCAAACTTCGATCGAACATCGCGCCCACACCAGCGCTGCACCCTCGCATCAGCCCTGCTGGGCCTCCATCTCGTAACGCGCATATTTGTAGGTGCGCGAGCGCTTTTCGGCCAATTCGCGCTGTGCACGCGGCGAGATGGTGTTGGTCCAAATGTCGATGATCTCGGACACATCGACACCATTGTCGACAAGCTCTTCCGCCTTGCTTGCATTACCGGTGATTAATCGCGTGGACTGAACGCCGAGCGCCTTGAGGAAACCGGCTGCCGCTTCGTAACTCCGGTGATCGACCTGGTGGCCGAGCGCCAGGTTCGCCTCATCGGATGAATAACGCCGCGCAATCCGCTGTGCGTCCGAAAACCCCGCTTGCAGAGCGAGGCAATCCAGCTTGTTGCGCATGCCAATCCCACGGCCCTCCTGACGCAGATACAAAAGTATGCCGCGTCCGGTCGTCTCCATCTCGCGCAAACTCAACGAAAGCTGTTCGCCGCAATCGCACATCGTAGAGCCGAAGGCATCGCCGAGCAGGCATTCGGAGTGAATGCGCAACAGCAGACCTTTTTCATCGCGATAGCGTGTGGCCAGCGCCCGATCCAGATTTGAGCATTCAAGGAAATCGCCTTGGCGATCATAAATGAACGCCAGATGCATAAAGTCGCCGCGATCGTGATTGGTCTCTTCAAAGCCAACGCAGAGCCAAGGCTTGAGATGGATCTCGATCGGCGCGATCGAGATGCATTCCAGCCCGTGGCTTTTCATCGCCGTGCTGAATTGAGCCATGCGAAGTCCTCCGTGGTCGAAACCGATTCACAGCCCGTCATGCGCTGCAGCATGGACCACAATGTGGGCAAGATGAGACCGAGCATTTGCCAATTGGCTCATTCACATGAAAATGTGCCAAGCGGCGGAAGTTGAGACGTGCCATCAACGGGATGCTCCGCCCTGCGGATCTATTCCAGAGTGTGGCGCACGTCCGGCATCACGATTGAGCGAACTCCTACACAACCGCCAACCACCATTGTGGTTGCGGTTGAGCGGCGGCAGCATCGCCAGTGCCGGCAGGTGGGTGGAAGCGCACATCAGCTGAAACTCACGTGAATGCCTGCCGCGCTCATGGGGCTCGCCAGCCGACCGGCGGTCATCGCCGCCGGGCACTTAGATGCATCCTGATGGGTTGGCAAATCACTGTCCGCTTGATCTGACACGAGCCATGAGCGGCGCCGCTGACACAGCGGGGCTCACCGCGCCCGTCGGTGCAACCGCAGGCAACGGCCATGTGGCCGCGCCATTTGCCATCCGCAGGAGGGCCGCACCATGGTCCGCATCCACCATCACATCCGACTGAAGCGCGACGACATTCTCAATCTGGCGGATGCGACAGTCGCGCTGCTGCCGCTCGGCGCCTTGGAGAACCACGGCGATCACTTGCCGGTCGGGACCGATTCCATACTGGCGGACGCTATCGTCGCCCGGGCCTTGGCCGAACTCAGCGAGCCATTGGCCAACCTCAGCGTGCCGGACGTCGCAGGCACGCAAGGCGCCGAGGCTGCCGCCGATGGAGATGCCACCCTGCTTGTGCTGCCGACACTCTGGCTGGGTGTGTCGACGGAACACACGGGCCAGCCGGGCACCGTGTCCGCACCGCCCCAGCTCATGGCGCAGTCCCTAGCTGCCATCACCGCCAGCCTCGCGCGCAATGGCATTCGTCGTCTCGTGCTGTTCTCGGCCCATGGTGGCAATAACGCCAGTGCCCGCATCGCCGCGCTGGAAGCCCGTGCGGCCCATCAGATGCTTGTGGTGCCGGTGCATTGGACGGAGTTCGGTATGCCAGACGACCTCACACGACCGACAACGGCGGCCGAGGACAAGAGCGTTGCACCGCGCGACGCAACGCCTGCGGACTTCCGCCGCGATGCGCACGCCGGTTGGGTGGAGACCTCGATGATGCTGGCCGTCGACCCTGACCTCGTTGCGCACACACCACCTAGCGATACCGCGGCGCGGCCAGTGGGCATCGCGACGTCTCCATTGGGGCCGCGCTTTTTTCCCGACGGCCCGCTGAACTGGGGCTGGATGTCGCAAGACCTGAACACCACTGGCGTGATCGGTTGCCCCGAAGGCGCGACGGCCGACCGAGGTGAGCGCCTGCTCGCGCATGCGGCCGAAGGGCTTGCAGAGGTCATCCTGACGCTCGCCGCTGCCCGGTGGCCTGCGGCGGGGACCACACAAGGGACCACACCGGGGCCCACACGAGGGCCTCGCGACGCAGGATCATCGGCATGACGCGCGCAACAGGCCCGGGCGCCGGCGCGTCGCAGGCGGCCACGTCAAACGCAGCCCCCTCACCGCAGCAGTTGGTGGCGCCTGAGCAAGATGTCTTTGCCGCCCTGCGAGCCGCGCGCGCCGACGCCCGCCCGATGGTGGTGGCACAGCTCGGCCAAAGCCTCGACGGCCGCATTGCGACAGCGACGGGCCATTCGCATTTCATCAATGGCGCGGCCGCGATCCACTTTCTGCACCGCCTGCGCGCCCACGTGGATGCCGTGGTCGTGGGCGCGGGTACAGCAGCCGCCGATGACCCCCAGCTTACAGTTCGCCACGTTGAAGGCCCTGATCCGGCCCGCGTCCTCATTGATCGGACACGGCGGTGCGGCGCGGATCTGCGCATGCTGGCGCCCTCCCCGGTGGCGCGATACGTCGTCGGCCCGCCGCTGGATGGCGATCCCGACGGGTTGATCTACCTTCTCGCAGACGCCTGTTCGCCCGAAGCGGACATAAGCCCTGGCGCGGTCCTCGATGCCCTGGCGGATGAGGGCCTCACACGCGTCTTGATCGAGGGCGGCGCAACGACCGTCAGCCGGTTCATTGCCACCGGGGCGGTGGAACGGTTGTGCGTGCTGGTGGCGCCGATGCTGATTGGGTCCGGGCCGGCGGGGCTTGATCTGCCGGAAATCGCCACGCTGACCGACGCCCTGCGACCACCCACCCGCATCGAAGTGCTCGACACCGGTGACGTTGTCTTCGATTGCCAATTGCGGTGAAGGGCCGGGCCGTCGCGCCACGGCGGATCGCCTGCCCGTGCGCGTGCTGTTTGCGGGCAGACCCTGGATAAGGCCATGCTGGATGGCGCGAGGCTGCGACCAACGCATCCCGGCGCCACCTCGCCCCGGCTCAGCGCCCAATCTCAGGCCCCAAGCTCAGGCCTCAGGCTCAAACCCAAGGCTCAACCCCGCGGCGCAGCCCCCTACGCTCAGGCCCCTACGCTTAGGCCCCTACGCTTAGGCCCCTACGCTTAGGCCCCTGGCGCAGCGAAGATGTCCTGATGGCCGACAACCAGCGTGTCGGTGTCAGCCAGTCGCGCATCCAGCCACGCCGCAATCCGTGCCTCGGGCAACGCATCGATCTCACGCGCCGCCCCGGCCCAGCCGCGGAGGATCTCGTCGATCATGGCGCCGTCGGACGCGCGCGACAGTTGCCACGCCGACGCGCCAAGCGTGCATCGATAGCCACGCTCCTCCAGCCGGCCCACCAGCGCCGATGTCGCGTCGGGACCTGCCGCCGGCCCGAAGCCCTTGTCGACGCGCTGGTGCGCATTGAACGCCTCCACCATCGCGACGTCGTCCGTGTGTGCGGGGTGCAGGTCCAGCCGCCCGTCGTAGGTCAGAAAGGCCAAGAGCGCGATGCCGTCGCCCGCGAGCGCGCCCGCAAAGCGATCAAGCCAGGCCAGCGACACGAGATCAAAGAAGGCCGAGCACGTCACAAGGTGCGTGTTTCCGGTCCATGGCGAAGCGTTGAGGGCCAGATCCACAACATGAGGTGTGATGCTGTGCACCGGCCCACGCGGTGCCACCATGTGTTGCGCCAGCCGTGCTTCGGCGGCTGCCAGAAGTGCGGCGTCATTGTCGATCAGTCGCCAATCCTGAGGGCCGGGCAGCCGCGGCGCAACGGCGCGCACGGTGGCGCCCGTGCCAGCCCCCAGGTCCGTGATCTGAAGGCGCGCACCACCGGTCAGCGGCTGGTCCTGAAGGAAGGCGACGGCCGCCTCGATGACGGGAACGGACCGCGCACGATCGTCGGCCGTCTCACGCAGGGTCAGCCAGTCGGCCGAAAAGCTGCCGCTCATGGTATCACTCCCCTGGTGCGCCTGCCGTCCACCGCAGCATTGGCGGCGCGTGCCACAAGTGCCGCTGTCTGATCCCAGGTGTTGAACCGCTCAGCCGCCAGCCTCGCGGCCCTGCAGCGAGCAGCATGGAGCGTGCGATCGCCCAGCACCGCGCGCAGCGCCGCCGCAAAGCCATCCGTATCGCCAGGGGCCACAAGTTCGCCAGCCTCGCGCGGGACCACATCTGCCACCGCGCCACCGTCACACCCCACCACCGGCAGGCCCGCTGAGAGCGCCTCGGCGAACACCATCCCGAAGCCTTCATAGTGCGTGGCCAGCGCGAACACGCTTGCCCGCGCCACTTCGCACGCCATTGCGGCCTCATCCAGTTCGCCCGCAAACGTGACCCGTCCGCCCAGGCCGGCGTCTTGTGCCAACGCCTGCACGCGCTTGGCTGTCTCCGGATCGCGCTGCGTGCTGCCGACGATGGTGCACGTCCAGGGCAGATCGGACACCCGAGCCAGCGCGGCGAGCAGCACATCGAACCCCTTGCGCGGCGTCAGGCTGCCAACACTGAGGATGTGGTGCGGATGGACGCCCGTGCGGTCCGCCGGCGCGAGCCAGGCTCGGTCAACCCCGGGCTCAGCGACCGTTATGGCACCCGGCGCCACGCCGTAATTGGCCGACAGTTCGCGGGCCGTGGCAGTGCTCGTAACGACCACGCCGGCGGCAAAGGGCAGCGCTGCACGCTCGCTCTGGCGTAGCGCGGCGGCCGCAGAGGGCAATAGGCCTGTCTCAAGGGCCAGAGGATGGTGCACCAGCGCCAGAATGGGAGCCGCCACGGCGCTGAGCAGATCGACCGGCAGGGCCCCGAGGGCCAGACCATCGATGATCAGGCAATGGGCGTCCGGCACGGCAGCCAGGCGCTTGCCGGCGTCCGAGAGGTCGTTGGCACTTGGAAAGGGAAACGTGTCTGCCAGGGGCAAGTGGACGACCTGATGACCGGCTACCCGCAAGGCTGCGATCACTTTGGCATCATAAATCGTCCCGCCGGTCCGGGCAGACAGGTCGCCTGGCACCGCGAAAGTGATCGCGCGCATATCGGCCACGGACGCGAAGCCGGTCGCTCCCAACGACTGTGCCAACGGCGTTCTTTCAGGTGTTCGCTCTGGCGTTCCCTCTGAAGGTCCCTCTGAAGTTCCCTCTGAAGTTCCCTCTGGGGCAGTGGTGACCACCGTTACGCCTCGGCCGGTGCCGCCGGCAGTGGCGCATCATACCACGCCTTGGCGATGTGCGATTCGCTCAATGTGATCCGCAAGCCCTGGATCGCCTTGGCATCCTCACCGAGCCCGCCTGCGGAGATCTCCTCGGCCAGCTTGTCGAAGATCCACTTGGCGAGTGCCTCAGTGGTGGAGCGAACCTCATGGAAATCCGGCAGTTCATCCAGGTTTCGATAGTTGAGCGGCGCCAGCACACGCTTCAGCGCTTCACTCGCCAGCCCGATGTCGACCACGATGTCGTTTTCGGTGAGCGTTTTGCGGAAGAATGTGGCGTCGACCACAAAGGTTGCGCCGTGCATCTGCTGGGCAGGGCCGAAGGCTTCACCGGGGAGGGAATGGGCGATCATGATGTGGTCGCGAACTTCAAGGGCAAACATGGCTGGCACACCTTATGGTTGCAGGCATTGCAGATGGCTGTTGCTGAAGACGATGACGGCGCTCGCGTTCGAGCGCCACTGACGGCCCGGGGCGCTTCCAGTGACCTTAAGGCCCACAACCCGCGGCTCTGAATGCGTCTGCCGCCGATCCCGGGCAGCGTCCGCAGGCACGAACACTGTCAGTTGGAGCCATCAGGGTCGTTGGGTTGCACACTCAAGCGCGCCTGCCCACCGCCTTGCGGCGCGTCGGCAGCCGGATAACGGATGGCGATGGCGAGTTCGGGGCGCACAGGATCGAACAGTGAGGGCAGTTGGGTCGGCACGTCCGCCAGGGCAATCTCACTCGTGAAGAGATCATCCAGCGCTGCATCATCAAGCAGCCGCATCGCCGTGTCGAGCCTGCGCGCATAGTCCCACCGCGGCGCCCGCGCCGGCGGAATGCGGCCGACCTGGGATGACACGAGCGAGATGCGGCCCGCGTGAAAGTGTCCGCCGAGCGCCACGCTCACCTGCTTCGTCCCATACCAGCTCGCCTCGATCACCCGGCCTTCGACACCGACGGCTTCGATGGCCGTCGCCAGACCCTCTTGCGATGCACTTGCGTTGATGGCGACGTCTGCAGCTCTCGATAGCGGATGGGATTGCAAATCCGACCAATTTGCTGCACTGCAAAAACGCCCGCCGAGCGCTTCGACGAGTTCGCGGCGCCCTTCGTCGCGCTCGACGCACCACACCTGAACGCCCGGCACTTTTCCACAAAGGCGCGTTATCAACAGCCCGACAACCCCGCCACCGACCACCACCACGGTGTCACCCAGAGACAATCCGCTATCCCAGACCACATTCAGCGCCGTCTCCATGTTGGCCGCAAGAACGGCCCGGCGTGAGGGGACGTGATCAGGCACCACAACGACATTGTCGCGCCGCACAAGCGCCGCCGACTGGTGCGGATGCAGTGCGAAAACGCGCTTGTGATGGAGATCTGATGCACCGTCAGTGATCCGACCAACGAGCGCGTAGCCGTACTTCACGGGAAACGGGAATTCGCCGGACTGGTTGGGGCAGCGCATGCGTTCGAACTCGCTCGGGGGAACCTCGCCCCGGAACACCAGCCGCTCAGTGCCGCGACTCACGCCGGAGAATAACGTGTCAACTCGAACGAAGCCCTCCTGCACGCGCGGTAACGATCCCGTGCGCAACGAGATTTCGCCATCATTCCAATACCATACCTCCGTGACCGAATGGGCGCCATCGGGCGCTGACGGTGCATCGGTCTGGCGTTGAGTTGTTGGAAACGCGGCCAAAGTTCTTCCCCACGGTCGTAATCTGCTCGCTATGGAACCACTGGAGGTGATCCATGATGCACGCGCATGTCGATGACAACTCGGCGCCGCTTGGATCGTTTTTCCCATCAAACTCGCAAGGCCGTCTGGCCCGCGCCGCATCGGTTCTGGCTAGGCGCCGGGCGCTGGTGCTGGTGCTCAACCTGGCGACAATGGGCGTCCTTATTGCCGGCATGGGCTATCTGCTCTCCATGGGCGGGTGGACACCCGTGACGGTCGCCATGATGGTGGCGTACGTCATCACCCTGCCGTGGCTTACCATCGGCTTCTGGAATGCCGTCATCGGCGCGTGTCTGCTGCGCGGGGCCCGGGCCCACGTCGGCGAACCTTCGCTCAAACTCGACGCCGACGCGCATTTGCCGATCGTCACCCGCACCGCGATTGTCATGGCGCTGCGCAATGAAGAGCCGGCACCATCCGTTGAGCGTTTACGTGCACTGCACAACGATCTCATCGCGAACGGGTACGCGACCCACTTCGACATTCATGTGCTGAGCGACACAAACGATGGGGAGATCGCGCGCGAGGAGGAACAACAGATCGAGGCGTGGCGCCTCACCTCGGCAGCCCCGCAGCGCATCTTCTACCGGCGGCGCACCGACAATCGCGGCTATAAGGCTGGCAACATCGAGGAATTCTGCGACCGCACCGTCGATCACTACGATTACTTTCTGCCGCTTGACGCCGACAGCATCATGTCCGCCGCGGCTGTCACCCGGCTTGTGCGGGTCATGCAGGTTCACAGTGAGATCGGCATCCTCCAGAGCCTCGTTGTCGGCACGCCGTCGCGTTCATTCTTCACCCGCGTGTTTCAGTTCGGCATGCGCCAGGGCATGCGCTCCTACACCGCCGGGTCGGCCTGGTGGCAGGGCGACTGCGGCCCCTTCTGGGGACATAATGCGCTGATCCGCATGCGCGCCTTCCATGACCATTGCCGCCTGCCGGTGCTGCCAGGCAACGGCCCCCTCAGCGGGCACATCATGAGCCATGACCAGGTGGAGGCCGTGCTCATGCGCCGGGCGGGCTACCATGTGCGGGTGCTCGTGGAAGAGGGCGAGAGCTGGGAAGAGAACCCGCCGACCCTGCCGGATTTTATCCGGCGTGAGCTGCGCTGGTGCCAGGGCAACATGCAGTACTTCCAGCTCCTGGGCATGCCGAGGCTGAAAATGATGAGCCGCGTTCAACTGGCGCTGGCGATCCTCATGTACGTGGGCGCACCCGGTTGGATGGCCTTCATAACGCTTGGTTTGATCCACGCAGCCCAGGGCGGCTACGGCGGGGAGGCGGCGGCAAGCGTTGGCCTGATGCTGTTTGCCTTCATCATGACCATGAGCCTGAGCCCGAAGGTGATGGGCCTCGTCGGCGTCATGTCGAGCGCGCGCCAGAGCGCGGCCTACGGCGGGCGCGGGCGCGTGATCGTTGGCGGCCTCCTGGAGCTGATCGTGTCCGCGCTGATGGCGCCGATCGTGGCCTTTGCCATCGCGGTCTTCGCCATCGGGCTTTTGTTCGGCAAACGCATCGACTGGCGGGCTCAGCCGCGCGGCATCCGCCGGGTCGCCTGGGATGAAGCGTCCATCAGCTTTTGGCCCCAAATGCTGTTTGGTGCAGCCATCACGGCCGTGCTGTCAGCCTACGCCCCCGCCGTCCTGCCATGGGCCATGCCCGTGATCCTCGGCTTCCTGCTGGCCATCCCGATCGCCGTGTTGTCGACAAGCCGCATGCTCGGCGCATGGAGCGTGCGCACCGGTCTGTGCGCGATCCCTGAGGACACCGCGCCACCGCCGCTGCTGCGTCACGTGCTCAGCCGGATCGAGGACGTCAGCGCGCAAACCGAAGAAACGCAAGCGGGCGACGTCATTGCGCGTGAGCCTCTCGCGTCGGCGTCGGGAGCATCAGCATGACGCGGGCAAGCGCGTCGCTGACGTGCATTGCTGCTCTCGCGGCAGCGCTGCTGGGTCCGGCGCCCAACGCTGACACGGCGGAGCTGGCCGCGACCGGCACAGAGGCACCGCGTCAAGCCGAGCCAAGCCACACGGCCTGTGGTGGTGCTGAGCCTTGCACCATTACCGGCGGCAGCTACCGTCTACAGATGCCCACCAACTGGGATGGGCGGACCAAGGTCGGCGCCGTCATCTATATGCAC